>CANGOT010000011.1 GCA_947455425.1 Chitinophagaceae bacterium
CATACCAAAATTCTTCATTGAAATACTGTAATGGTAAGGCTTTGCCAATATCTCCATTACCGAATAATTCATGATTACCTGTTACTAACAACTGTTGTCCATATTGTGTAGTAAACCTAAGTTGTAAAGTAATTTTGCTTAATTGCTGTTTGGCTGCAATTCCTTTTTTAACTTTAACTATAGCTTTTGTTGCTTTTTCTGGAGCTACTTCTATTGTAGCAATTTCTTTTGATTTAGCACTTTTTTTAACTGCTGCTTTTTTAATCGTTTTGGGATCTACTTTAACCTCTACAACTTTTTTTGTAGCTGCTTTTGCTGGCTTTTCCTTTCCAACCTTTGTTTTAGCAACAATTGATTTATTTTTTATGGCCTTCTTTTCAGATGACTTTTTAATAATTTCTACTTCTGGCATATCGTTCTGGTATTATGTGAAATAATATTGAATGCAAATTAACGAATTGATGTGTAGAATTAACACATTGGGCTTGTTTTTTTTATAACTATAATAACATTATCCGCTTCAACAACTCTACTATTACATTTGCACCCATTCACAATATATAATTAAATCATTTTATGCTAAACGCTAACATACAAAAACTACAACGCCATTTTGTTCCTGCCGATTTCACCGTAACTACCTGGGATAGTCTTGAACCTTTTTTCAAAAATCTTTTAGAAAGAGAGATTAATAGCAAAGAAGATTTAGAAAAATGGCTGCTTGATATGAGTGAAATGGAAGCTGTAGTTAGTGAAGATGCTTGCTGGCGTCAAATTAAAATGACTTGTGACACTACTGATAAAAGCCTTGAAGAAGCTTTTACTTATTTCTGTATGGAGATTCAGCCGAAGCTTACGCCTTATGCTGATGCTTTGAATAAAAAACTAATTGCTTCCCCTTTTTTAAAAGAACTTGACCAGCAAAAGTTCTTTACTTATTTAAGAAGTGTTAGAAAAAGTATTGATTTATTTAGAGAAGAAAATATTCCGTTGCAAGCCGATTTAAGTGTCATGCAACAACAATTTGGCGTCATCAGTGGTGCTATGACTATTGAAGTGGATGGACAAGAATATACCATGCAACAAGCTGGTAAATTCTTACATAGTCACGATAGAACTCTACGTGAATCTGTTTATAGAAAAATAAACGAAAGAAGAATTGTAGATAAAGATGCTTTGCACAATTTATATAGTGAGTTAATTGCAAAACGCCATCAGGTAGCTGTAAATGCTGGCTTTGCTAATTATAGGGATTATAAGTTTGTTGAATTGGGCAGGTTCGATTATACCAAAGAGGACTGCTATAATTTTCACGAAGCTGTTAAACAACATATTGTTCCTTTGGTAGAAAAAATCTATCAAAACAAAAAACAAAAACTAGGGTTAGACACTTTAAGACCCTGGGATACAGAAGCTGAACCTGCAGGAACAGAACCTTTAAAACCTTTTACAACTGGAAAAGATTTATACGAAAAGTCTGTAGCTTGTTTTCAGGGGTTGAACCCATTCTTCGCTGATTGCTTACGTAAGATGAATGAACTAAATCATTTCGACTTGGAAAGCAGAAAAGGTAAAGCACCGGGTGGCTATAATTGTCCTTTAACCGAAAGTGGAGCACCTTTTATTTTTATGAATGCAGCAGGGCAAATGGACGATGTTACAACCATGGTTCACGAAGGTGGGCACGCTATTCATTCATTCTTATCTCACAATTTAGAGTTGAGTGCTTTTAAAGAATATCCAATGGAAATTGCCGAAGTAGCCAGCATGGCTATGGAGCTTTTTAGTATGAATCATTGGCAATCTTTCTTTGACAATGAAGAAGATTTACGCCGTGCAAAAGAACATCAACTTGAAAGAGTAATCACAATCTTCCCTTGGATTGCTATTATAGATAAATTTCAACATTGGGTGTACGAAAACCCAGCACACACAATTGAGGAAAGAACTGCAATGTGGTTGCAAGTTGCTGATGAATTTGCTACTGGTGCAATGGATATTACAGGATTAGAGGAATACAGAAAAACAGGTTGGCAACGACAGTTGCATTTGTTTGAAGTGCCTTTTTATTATATCGAATATGGTATTGCACAATTAGGTGCTATTGGTTTGTGGATGCAATACAAACAAAATCCAGAACAAGCCATCAACAATTATATCAATGCTTTAAGCCTTGGTGGTACTAAAACTTTACCTGAATTATATGCTGCAGCTGGATTGAAATTTGACCTTTCTCCAAACCATATTAAAACCCTAATGGAGTTTGTGAAAGATGAAATGGAGAAACTATAATTTTAAAATTCATATGTAAAGAATCAAACAATTACGGAAGATTTTATGTTTGTAAAAAACTAATTATATGAAAGTATTGGCTAAAATTTTGTGTGCTTTATTTTTTACTATCAGCTTACAATCCTGCACAAAAAATACAGATGATATGGGCATCAATCAAAATTGCCCTGCTGTTGAAACATTTTCACTTACTTCGAATAGTCCGGTTGTTGTGGGTTGGCCATTAGAAGTAAAACTACCCTACATATATGCCTCTGGAAAATATGTTTGGACGGGACCTAATGGTTTTCATATAGAAAGCACTGCCACCAGCGATTTAACACAAAGTATAATTACTACAACCTTTGCCGATTCTGGAATCTATAAACTAAAAATAATAGACATTAACGATGGTTGCACAATAGCTGAAGGCTCTACAAAAGTTTCAATTATATCATCACCAACAGCTCCTTGCAATGCTAGCCTTACAAACAATGTTAGCACATCTACACTTTGGGGTGTTGGTAATGGAAGCTATAGTGGTCAACAAAAAACAACTTCTGGTTCTTATATTAATTTTTTTGCTAACTGTACTGATGGCAGCCATTTGAATATTAATTTTAATAATTATTCTGATGCTCAGCCTGGCACTTATACTACTAGTGATGGTTTTTACCCAGACCAACCAGCTTCGAGTGTTGGTATATATTATCAAACTGGTTTATCACAATTTACTTGCAAATCACTACAAAAAGTATATGTAACTAAAACCGGTAACACAACAATTATTTCATTTTGCAATCTTGGATTTAATAATTCTGTTAGTTCAACTGTAATTACAGTTTCTGGAAAAGTTGGTTTTTAAATCAGTCATCAATATGCTTCGTCAAAAGCATTCAACAACTTAAGTAAAACATATGTGCAAACAGGTATAAGTGAGATTCTGGTTGAATATGTTCAATAAAGTGTTTGCACTTGTTGGTCTTCGCTTCCCACTTCGCAGTTGTATGTTCCTCACCATCATCTAAATAAACCACAATTTAACAACTTATTTTCTATAATTAACACAAATAATTTCAGAACTAACACAATATATTCTAGTTCTTACAACTTCATTCTAGTAATAATAATTTTTTTATAAATATTATTTGTCACAACTACAAAACACATTAAAGCAACGGGGTGTACCTAGTCCATTAAAGTTTTTAGTGCATAATGGGTTCACCTATCATACAGCCCATCGTTTACTGCACAACAATGTTGACAGCATTTCATTTCCTCATCTTGAGAAGCTGTGTGTATTACTTAATTGCACAATCAATGACTTATTTGTTTGGCACAAAGCAGAGAATTCAACTGTGGCAGATACACATCCAATCAATAAATTATCTGCACAACCCAGCACAGTCAATATTTCTCAAACACTGCTGCAACTCCCTTACGATAAAATTGCACAATTAGAAAAACTTGTAAACGAGTTAAAGAATAGCTAGTTTTATAAATTATTCTAACAAGTTTAACAAACGCTTCAAATTTCAAATCTCTATTTTTGTAAAAATATTTATCATTGAGCTTAACTATTCATACCAAAGACTTAGTAAAGATTTATAAAAACAGAACCGTTGTAAACAAGGTTTCTGTGGAGGTAAAACAAGGCGAAATTGTGGGTCTGTTAGGCCCTAATGGTGCTGGCAAAACCACTACATTTTATATGGTAGTAGGGTTAATAAAACCCGATGAAGGAACTGTGTTTTTAAATCAAGAAGACATTACTAATTTGCCAATGTATAAACGAGCACAACTTGGCATTGGATACTTGCCACAAGAACCCAGTGTATTCAGAAAACTAAGTGTGGAAGACAATATTATGGCTGTGCTTGAAATGACCAAGTTGAATAAAGCCCAACGGAAAGAAAAATTAGAAACTTTATTGGCAGAGTTTAATTTAAATAAGGTAAGAAAAAACAATGGAGACAGCCTTAGTGGTGGCGAAAGAAGAAGAACAGAAATAGCACGAGCATTGGCCGTTGACCCTAAGTTTATTTTACTAGACGAACCCTTTGCAGGTGTTGACCCCATTGCTGTAGAAGATATTCAAACAGTAGTTGCCAAACTTAAATATAAAAACATAGGAATACTAATTACCGACCATAATGTAAATGAAACTTTATCTATATGCGATAGAGCTTATTTACTTATTGAAGGAAAAATATTCAAACAAGGAACTGCTCAAGAATTGGCAGATGACGAACAAGTTCGTAGACTTTATTTAGGAACAAACTTTGAATTAAAGCGTAAGGAATGGATTATTGATATGGAGAGAGATAACGCTGCATTAAGAGATAATGAACAAGAAGTAGTGGCCAGTAATTCGTGATGCAGAAGTAATGATATAGATCATTAACCGAAAGTCATAAACAAAAAACAATTTAAATAACTACAAACCCGAGCTATCGCTTTGCATATTGCAATGAGGAAAGTCCGGACAGCATAGAGCAATTTACTGGTTAATCGCCAGGTGCAGATTTATCTGCAACAGAAAGTGCCACAGAAAATAACTACTCAAAACTTGTTTTGAGAAAAGGTGAAAACGTAGTGTAAGAGACTACGGCAAATTGCAGTAATGTAGTTTGTGGGTAAACCTTAAATGCTGTAATGCCACGTATAGATGCTTTTGAGGGCTGCTCGCTCAAAGCTGAAAAGCAAGTATCAGGGTAGGCAGCAAGATTTAGTTAGTAATAACTAAGCTAGATAAATGATAGTTTAGAAACAGAATCCGGCTTATGAGGTTTGTAGTTTTTTATTCACTTGCATTATGAATCCACAATTCAATCAATTTAAAAAACAAATCACCAATGCATTTTGGTATCGTTTGTTTATGCTAAGCAAACTGCCAATGGCTTTTTTTAGTGGGTTAAAAATAGTTTCTCTATCTCCTCAACAAGCAATGATTAGTGTAAAGTTTAAATGGATTAATCAAAACCCATTTAAGTCAATATACTTTGCTGTGTTAAGTATGGCTGCAGAACTTAGCACAGGTATTTTGGCATTTGCACAAACCTATAAACAACACCCAAAAGTGAGTATGCTCGTAGTAAAATTAGAAGCAGAATTTTATAAAAAAGCTATAGGAACAATTACTTTTACTTGCAACGATGGAGATAAAATTATTGCAGCAATGGAGCAAACCATACAACAAAAAATTGGCACAACCGTGCAATGCCAATCTATTGGAAAAAATAGTGATGGCGAAGAGGTAGCAAGGTTTATATTTACTTGGAGTTTTAAAGCAAAAAAATAATTTATGAAACTATCATTTCACGGAGCTGCAAGAACTGTTACTGGTTCTAAGCATTTATTAAAACTTAAAAGTGGTAAAAAAATTTTGTTAGACTGTGGAATGTTTCAAGGACTCGGAAAAGAAACAGACAACCTGAATGCCGATTTAGGTTTTGATGCAAAAACTGTAGATGTGTTGATACTTTCTCACGCTCATATCGACCATAGTGGTTTAATTCCCTTATTGGTAAAACAAGGGTTTAATGGCTCTATTTTCTGTACTCCGGCAACAAGAGAATTAGCAACTATTTTAATGGAAGATTCGGCAATTATTCAAAGAGATGATACTAGATTTATAAATAAGAAAAGAGAAAAATTGGGTCAACCTTTTGTTGAACCTATTTATGATATTGATGATGTAACTAAAGCAGAGCAACTGTTTAAAACATTTGAATATAACGAATGGTTTGAAGTTTTCGATAACGTGCAAGCAATGTTTACTGATGCAGGACATATTATTGGCAGTGCATCTGTTCATTTAAAAATAAAAGAAGACGGACAAACAACATCATTAACTTTTAGTGGTGATGTGGGTAGATATAGAGATATTATTTTAAAGTCACCAGCAACCTTTCCTCAGGCAGATTATATTATTATAGAAAGTACTTATGGTAATAGTTTACATGATGATATCATTAATCATACTGAAGTTTTGTTGCAGTGGATAGAAAAGGCAATTGTAGAGAAAAAAGGTAAGCTTATCATTCCTGCATTTAGTGTAGGAAGAACACAGGAACTATTATACTCTCTTAATCAACTAAGTTTAGATAAGCGTTTGCCCAAAGTACCTGTATATGTTGACAGTCCCTTAAGTGCCAAGGCTACTGCTTTAGTAAAGCATTATCCCAAACTATTTAATAAAACTGTACAAAAAGTTTTAGAAAAAGATGATGACCCTTTTGACTTTGAGGGTTTACACTTCATAGAAAGTGCCGATGAAAGCAAAGCACTAAACAGCTTGCCTCAACCTTGTATTATTATTTCTGCAAGTGGTATGGCTGATGCAGGAAGAATAAAACATCATATTGCAAATAATATTAACGATAGAAAAAACACCATTCTTTTAGTGGGTTATTGTGAGCCTCATAGCCTTGGCGGCAGGTTAATGAACGGCCAAAAAGAAGTACGAATCTATGGTGAGTATTATGATGTAATTGCAGAAGTTGGTAGCATGCGAAGTATGAGTGCCCATGGGGATTATGATGACTTATGTCAGTATTTAAGTTGCCAAAATCCTGGTTTAGTAAAAACAGTTTTTGTAGTTCATGGCGAAGAGGATGTGCAATTAGATTTTCAAAAAAGTCTAATAAAAAAAGGATATAAAGATGTAATTGTTCCAGAAATGCATCAAGAATTTTTCTTGTATTGATGAACATTTATTTAAAAGAGATTTTATGAAGAAAGTTTACATCTACACAATACTTCTTCTGCTTTTATTTTTAATACAAAGTTGTAGAACATATAGACAACTATGGTATACAAACCCTTTAAATGCTGCAAGTCAACCTTATGTTGCAATGCCAACTTTTAAAGATAGTAGCAAATCTGCAACCTATGCTAATATTAATTTTTATAAAGGTAGTGCTAATGATTATGGTAGTGATGAGGTAAACTTGTTTAGCTTAGGTATATATCGTACCAAAAAAATAAATATGTTTCAACTGTATTATGGAGGCAATTTTTTTATTGGCAATTATGTTTTACATCCTTTAGAAAGTGATGATATGAACTATTTTCAATACAAGAAAATAGAATATGGAAACATTTACAAAACTTTTTCGGCTGCGGGAGTGATGGGCGGAATAAACTACACTGTTCAAGGAAAAAATTCCGAATGGAGGGTTTTAGGATTTGAGTTTACAATCAACAAAGAGTTTGGCAATTATTTAAACTTTCGAGAGTCTTTATCCGATTCTTCTACAACCTTGCTAATAAAAAATTCTGGTTATACAACTCTGGGGTTAAATACAGAAGTAATTTCTTATCTAAGAAAAGGAAGCCTAGGTATGAAATTTAGTTATGGGTATATCATAGAGAAGGAGTATATAAAACCCAAAGTCTATGACATTCACAATGGCAACCAAAGACAATCTTTTAATTATTTAACATTAGCAATAAGCTATACAAATAAAAAATACACGGGCTATATTCAAAGTGATTTTGGAATAAAAGCTTCGGGAACCAAAGTTGGTTTTGTATATAGATTATGGTAGCACTTTTCGTAACTATCGGCTAAGAAAGAGTGCCAATATCCTCTAAGGCATTTGCTAGTTTATCAAGATCTTCTTGTGTGTTAAACGCTTGTATTGAGTATCGAATAAATACTTTGTCACCTTGCCTCATTACAGGTATCTGTATGTTATACTTTTCAAGTAATAGTTGATGTAATTTTTCAGGCTCTTGCGATTTAATTTCTATGCTATACAACTGTACTAAAAAATCATCATTAATTGGTGTAATTGGCTCTGCATTTAATAGTTTGCAAAAACGAAGTGCATTAGCTTTTACTAAATCTCTGCATTCTTTGGCAACGTTTTGCCAATCGTTTTGCTGCATAAATTCAATAGCAGTGGGTATCGTTAAAAATGCTGAAAAGTCTCTGGTGCCCTGCATTTGATGATAATCTAAAAACATCGAATGTGAAGGAAATGCACTATCATACCCCCAACTCACAATTAATGGATCGAATAAATGTTGATACTCTTTTTTTACATATAAAAAAAAACTGCCTTTGGGTGTCATCATCCATTTATGGCAAGCACCAGTATAAATATCTGCACTTAAGGATGATAGATTTAAAGGGATTTGCCCAGGAGCGTGAGCCCCATCAACAAAAGTCATCAAGCCTTTTTGCTTAGCAATCGCACAAATTTCTTCAACAGGCAAACGCAATCCTGTTGCACTTGTAATATGGCTAATGAAAACAAGTTTTGTTTTTGATGTGAGCCCTTTAAAGAATTGTTCAACAAACTCTTCTTTGGTAGTTAATGGAAATTGAATGTTCTGACGAACATATTTTGCACCTGCTTTTTTGCAGTAGTAGGCCCAGGTTTTATCGCAAGCTCCATATTCTATATTTGTTGTAAGTATTTCATCACCAGCTTTCAAATCAAAACTCTTAGCAATAATATTTACTGCATAAGATGGGTTAGTAACAAATACCAAATCGCCACCACTGCACCCAACATAATTTCCTAGAGCTTCTCGAGATGCCTGTAAATATTGAATACCATTGGCTGTTATAAATTGCACAGGTTCTTGTTCAAGCTCTAATTGCAGCTGCTGATATTTTTAAAAAACAGGTTTAGCACAGGCACCAAAAGAACCAAAGTTTAAATAGGTAATATCATCTCTAAGTAAAAATTGAGATTTAAGGAAGGTATTATTCATAAAAGCATATGTCTTTATTTCAGTTTATCATTTTCAAGATGACGTGTTTTATCTCTCATCGTTTTCTTCTCAAAGTTCTTGTGCAAAGCTTCGGTTAAATTAACTCCTGTTTGATTGGCCAAACAAATTAAAACCCACAATACATCAGCCATTTCGTCTCCTAAATCTTTTTCTGCTTCATTGTTTTTAAAAGACTGTTCACCAAATTTTCTAACCATTAATCTAGAAAGTTCTCCAACTTCTTCCACCAAAATACCAAGGTTGGTTAATTCGTTAAAATAGCGAACACCAATTGTTTTTATCCATTCATCAACTTGTTGTTGGGCTTGATTCAACGTTATTTCTTGAGGCATATAATTTAGTTTTACAAAGGAATATCTCTGCTCAATTTATTAAACTGTAAGTTATTAATATTAATGCTAAAGCTAATAGATTTTAAGAATATATTCTGCCCTACATAAGATTGGTTATAGTCCCGAAAGTCTTTGCTATTAAGGATTGGGAAATAAATATTAACTGTATTTTTAAGCAACGATAATTGTAATCCTGCATCATATAAAAATCTTCCTGTTGTTGAATTATCATTCCAAGCATCGGCATAAGTGCCAACATCTAAAAAGAACTTTATTGTTGGAAAGCCCGGACAATCTGCATTTAAATTCAAAGCCATCAACCAATCATCTGTTGTCCCAATTTTATTACCAAGCAAATCTGTTCTTACTTTAAAAAAACCATCTCGCTCCATAATTTGTTGCCCACGCCAACCTCTTTGCATTTCATTTCTTCCAATAAAATAATCGCTGAAAGTGTAGTCCTCATAACCATTTGGGCCGGTTAAATTAAGTTGGTATTGACTATTTTTATATTGCGTTAAATATGTTTTTGATTTTGTATAAAATATTTTTCCTGCAAAAAAACGAGTTGTAATACCATCATTTCCTTTACCATAATTAAAAAATTGTTTAGCAGTAAAAGCCAATCTTAGCAAGTCTTCTGTTTGATCGATTTTTAAATTTAAACTATAAGGATACAAAATTCTATTATCAAATTTTGTAACATAGAGACGGTTGATGTATGATTTGGTTGAACTTATATAATAGCCATCTTGTGGCAAAAATGTTAAGTTTTGTTGTGACAAGTAAAATGTTTTAAATCCAAAAACAGTGCGTTCTGTGGAGCATAAATCATTTTTATAAATTGTATATTTTATGGATGGAACAAAGCGTGTAAGATTGAGGAAAGAGTGACCGTCCGCTTCAAAAAATCTATAATCATCATACGTATATTTTTGAAAACTTGTTGCTATCTCCAACCACGATTTCTTTTTATAAATATTATAAGATGCCCTTCCAAAAAAGTTAAAAGCTTTGCTATTTGTACCATAACCCGGATTTATGACAAATTGAAATTTGGGTAATGGTAGTTGATAGTTGTGTAATGCTACTCCCAAGCGAACTCCATCATAATAATTATAGGCTGTAGTGGGAGCTATTGAAATATGATTATACTTACTCGTTTCTGTTAAAGGGAATAAAAACGAAAACTTGATTTGTTTTTTTTCTGTTTTGTAAAAGGGTTCATTATTATATAATTTGGCAAATAGATTGTCGATATTTTTTCCAGAAACCTGCTCTATTATTTTCTTAAAATCCTGGGGATAAGGGTGTTTAAATTGCCACTGTTTATAGTAGATTTTCATAGCACTATCAAATACATTTTTATCAATGTAATGTTCCAGTTCTTTCATCCAATAAGCAGATTTTTCGTAAACTATTAATCCGTAGTATGCTTTTGGATATGCCTCTGAAAGAGTATCAATTGCTATGTTTTTGTTGGATTTGATTAATGAATTAAAAACCATATTCAATGGTTCTTTAGGATTATAATATTCTGGTTTTTGATATTTTTTAGGAAGCTTTTCAAGAGCTTTAACATCAGTTATTCTACTTTCATCCATTTTCCTGTTATCATAATAACTATTCATTCCTTCATCCATCCAAGGGTGTTCTCTCTCATTACTGGCAAGAATTCCATAAAACCAATTATGTCCCAGTTCGTGAGAAATTATTTCACTGCTACTCCATGAGCTATCTTCAATGTTAATATAAGTTATGGTTGGATATTCCATACCATCGTCTTTATTTTTCTTACCAATTACTACTGTTGCAGTGTTGTAGGGGTATTCACCCACCCATTTACTGTATTTTTTTAATGCAGATTTTATAAAATGCACATTGTCTGCAGTTCTTCCTTCTCGGGATTTTGGTACAAAAGAAAAACAGTCAACAATTTTGCTATTCAGTTGCAAGGTGTCGTATTGAACTAAAAAGTTCTTACTTGCAAACCAGGCAAAATCGTGAACATTATTTTGTGCATAAAAAAGTGTTTTATTTCCTGTTTTTTTTGGTGTTATACCCTCAACTTTTTTTACACTTTTTATAGGCTTTGCAGGAAAAAAACTCTTGTTCACTTCAACATCGTCCTCAACTAAATAATTGGGCTGTTCGGTAAATTTCATTTTCCCCAACTTCTTCAGTAAATCTATTTCTGATGCTGTTTTAAGTTCACCTGTTGCAGCAACTAAATAATTATCTGGCACCGTAATACTTACTTCAAAGTTGCCGAATTCGCTATAAAACTCTCCTTGATCCAAATAAGGCATTTCGTGCCATCCTTTACTATCATACACTGCTGGTTTTGGATACCACTGTGTTAGCTGATAATCTTTACCCATATGCCCTCCACGAGAAAAATTATATGGCAGTTTTGAATGAAACGGCGTTTCAATTGTAATGCTTTGATGAGGAGGTAAAGGCTTTGGCAGCAATAGTTTCAGAATATCTATGTGCTGTGAATGAGCTTCGATTTTTGCAGTCACATCATCAACTTTAAAATCTAATCTATTGGTGTAGCCTCTATCTATTTCTTCACTAAAATAAAAATCTGTTCTACCATTTACGAGTAGTTGCTCACTAAAGGCTGTTTTATCATTTTTATACGAATTCTGCCACATGTGAAACCAAATAAACCTTAGTGTATCGGGTGAATTATTCGTATAAACAATTTTCTCTAATGCATCAATCGTATTGTCTTTATCATTTAAAGAAACAGCAATATTATAATTCACTTGTTGTTGCCAGTAAGGCTGCGAAGTGCTTTGTGCTGATAATTGATATAAAAAAAAAGTGCTGCCTAATAGTAAAAAAAAATATTTCATTAACTCAATAAAATTAATTTGCCGAAAATACTGCAAACACTAGCTCAACAATTAAATTTATTTTTTAATCAATTATGGATATTACAAAAGGGGTGTTTTCATTATATCTTTAACCATTACTTTTGCTTCATGAATGTGAAAGATGATTTGCAACATCGTTGGTGGACTTTGGAAGCCAAGTTGCTTGATAAATTTGGGAAGAAACCAGATACCGAAGCCATTCTTTTTTTAATTGGATTACAAGAAACCGGATTTTTAGTAGACAAAATTAGCAAAGAGCAAAAGCAAGATTTAATGCATGTAGCTGTTTGTACTGTTCTTAAGAGTAGTGGTTATTATGAACTTGAATTAATTGATGGTGAAGGGTGGCCTCATTTTTCTCAAAAAAAAGAATTACCTGTATTAGGCTTGGTTGAACAGGAAAGTTTTTTGAAAGACCACATTCTTCTTTACTTTGAACAATTAGAATATATTTAATAAATGAAAAAAATATTTTTAGGATTATTCCTGTTTTCGAGCCTTGGTTTATTTGCTCAAAAGGCAAAGCAAAAGACTAGCAAACCTGTTGTATCAAAAACAAAAGGCAATATTATAAAAGAAAATACAAAGCCAAAATCTAACGAAACTGTTGTTGAGATTACAACAGATTTTGGAGTTATGACCGCTCGTTTATATAATAGCACACCACTACATAGAGATAATTTTATTAAGTTAGTAAAACAAGGCTTTTATGATAGCTTATTATTTCACAGGGTTATTAATGGCTTTATGATTCAGGGTGGTGATCCAACAAGTAAAACTGCCGATAGTACTGCAATGCTTGGTGGTGGGGAAATTCCAGGAACCTCAATGATTCCTGCAGAATTTAAAAATAATCTTATTCATAAAAAGGGTGTTTTAGCAGCAGCAAGAGATAATAATCCTGAAAAGAAAAGCAGCAACTGTCAGTTCTATATAGTGCAAGGAAAAAAATGTGATACAACACAACTAAACAATGGAACCAGTTATTCAAAAGAGCAAAAAGAAATCTACCAAAGAATTGGTGGAACGCCTTTTTTAGATCAGAATTATACTGTTTTTGGCGAAGTGTTTATTGGTTTAGATGTAATAGATAAAATTGCTGCAACACCAGTTTATACAACAGATCGTCCGATAAAAAATGTAAGAATGAAAATTAAAATACTTAATTAAAAATTAAATTATGAACTTCCCATCAAATTTGCGTTACACAAAAGATCACGAATGGATTTTATTAGAAGGAAACGTTGCAACCATTGGTATTACAGAGTTTGCTCAAAGTGAATTAGGTGATATTGTTTTTTGCGATATTAATGCTGTTGGTAAAAGCTTTGCGAGTGGCGAAGTTTTTGGCAGTGTTGAAGCAGTAAAAACTGTTAATGACTTATTTTTACCTGTTGCAGGAACTGTTACAGAAGTAAATGCAGCATTAGAAAAAAATCCAGAACTAGTAAATAATGAACCTTATGCTGGTGGTTGGATGGTAAAAGTTACTGTTGATAATCCTGCAGAAGTTGATGCTTTACTAAGTGCTGATGATTACGCTGCACTAGTTCATTAATACAATATAATTTTTTTTATGTTTTCATTGCGTTAAGCGATAGCCACCAACACAATGAAAACATTTTTGTGTATAAAATATTATCCTTGTTTCTATACTATATCATATTTCCCATTTTCTACTTATTATCGCTACTGCCTCTTAGAGTTTTATATTTTATTGGCGATGGAATTTATTTTTTGGTTTATTACTGTTTTGGTTATAGAAAAAAAGTTGTGATGAACAATCTTTCTATAACATTTCCAGAAAAAACCGAAAAGCAAAAACTAAACATTGCAAAGGGTTTCTATCATCAGTTTATTGATACTTTTATAGAAACAATAAAACTTATTTCAATTTCAAAAAAAGAGTTTTTAAGTAGATTAGAATTTGATGGAAGCTTGCTTGCAGAATTATCTTCAAAACAGCAAAGTATCCAATTGCATTCTGGTCATTTTTTCAATTATGAGTTTATGAATTTGGGTGCTGCTCTATATTTAAAAAACAATTGGGTCGGTATTTATGCTTCTATGAGCAATAAAGCTATTGATAAAATAATATTTGATATGCGAAAAAGATTTGGAACAATCCTCATTTCAAATAACGAATTCAGAAGCAGGTTTCATCAATATTCTAACAAACCATATTCTTTAGGATTAGCAGCAGATCAAAATCCACATAATCCATACAATGCATATTGGGCTGATTTTTTTGGCAAAAAAACTGCTTTTGTAAAAGGGCCCGAAAAAGGCTCAAAAAGTAAAAACACTGCAGTTGTAATGGTATATATAAATAGAGTAAAACGCGGATATTATAGACTTGAAACTACACTTTTAACAACAACCCCCAACGCAACACCAGAGGGTTTTATAACAAAATCTCTAGTTAATTTTATTGAAGAAAAAATTAAACAAAACCCATCAAACTATTTGTGGAGCCATAAACGCTGGAAACACGAGTTTGATGAACAAAAGTTTGGCCATTTGGTTATTGATTAATCAAGAAAACTTATTGGCACTAGTAGCAAAAAAAGTCTCTAATTGCTGAAATACATCTTTAAAAATTGGAACAACTTCTCCAAAGCCAGCAATAACTTTTGGTGCCCAAGGTTGAATAAACCAATACGATTTTGACATAGCAAAACTATCCTGTTTTATCAATTGCATTTTATCAAAATAAAACAAAACAACACTAAGTAAACTTATATACAAAGCGGCATACAACAATATTCCACCTAATTTATTAATCCAACCCATCATTACTAACTGCACACCTTTTTCAATAACTTTTGCCCCAAGTCTTACTAAAAAAACTACACCAATCATTACTATGGCAAATGCCAGAAAGGGTAGCCAGTATGTTGAAATGCTGGTGCTTTTTTGTAGCCATAAAGCAACAACTGATGATAGTTTTAATGCTGCAGCTAATCCAATTAAAATAGCTGCAAAAGAAAAAAGTGCAACAATTAATCCTTTTGTGTAGCCTTTAATGACAGCAGTAGCAATAGCCAACAAAAAAAGAATGTCTATAAACATAAACTTTCTTAATAATTATTGTGCTAATAATTCTTTCACTAATGCAGAAACCACTTTACCATCTGCCTTTCCAGCAAGTTGCTTAGTAGCAACACCCATTACTTTTCCCATATCTGCAGGAGAATTTGCTCCAACTTCAGTGATGATTAATTTTAATGCTTCTTTAATTTCATCGGCTGTAAGCTGTTTCGGTAAAAATTTTTCAATAATAGCAATTTCTTCTTGCTCCTTTATTGCTAAGTCTGGACGATTTTGTGTAGTAAATATTTCTAAACTATCGCGTCTTTGTTTTACTATTTTTTGTAATAATTTCAACTCTCCTTCAGTAGTAACTTCACCATTGGCACCCGGTTCTGTTTTTGCCTTAATTATCTCTGCCTTAATTGCTCTTAATCCTCGCAAAGCCGCTTCATCCTTGGCTTTCATTGCATCCTTCATTTCATTCATCACTTGTTGTTCTAAATTCATATCTTATATTTTATAGTTAATTAATTTGCTTTATTTTCTTTTAGTTGCTGGTCTTTGAACTTTTTAATAAATCCTTTTGCAAAAGTTTTTATGTCTCCAACCAATTCGTGGTTATGGGTTGCTCTATCATAGCTATCAGCCATTCCCATGAATGTTTGATAAAAGAAGTCTGCCATTTCATCTACCATCATATCTTTTGTCCATAAATCAATACGCAGTGCACTTTTATCAGCTCCATCCCAAAAGGCAAGCATCATTGCTTTAGCTTTTTGATTCATATCTGCACTACTATCTGCAGCATTCCAGGTTATTTGATGAGGCACTTTTTCGTTATCTAAATGAACTTCAATATTTATTGTTGATGTATGCATTATTTATTTTTTTACTTTTAAAATTACGGCAAATGTAAAAGAATAGAAGGCAATGCATCATTGCAAACTACTATTTTTACCACTTTCTTAATTTTATAGTAGATAAATGAGATTGTTGCTGCTGTTGTTTTTTGTTTTTATTGGCGTTGGTCTTTTTTCTCAAGATATGCTGCTATCGAGAGACTCGAGTATTGTTATTGGAGAAATAATCGTTTCTGGAAATAATAAAACCAAAACAAATATTATTCTCAGAGAGATGTTTTTGAAGAAAGGTGATACCGTTTCTCCTTCTCAACTAAAGCAAAAGATTGAACTTAGCAGAGAGTTTATTTTTAATACAACTTTATTTGTTGATGTAAAGGTTGAAGCCGCTAAACAAGACAGCAATAAAGTTGCTATAATTATATTGGTAAAAGAAAGGTGGTACATTTTTCCGTTACCCTATTTTAAACTAATAGATAGAAATTTTAATGAGTGGTGGGTAAACCAAAACAGAGATTTGAATAGAGTAAATTATGGTATAAAATTCTATCACAATAATTTAACGGGAAGCAATGATCGTTTAAATATTTGGTTAATAACTGGCTATAATCAGCAAATAAGTTTACGCTACGATAAACCTTTTTGTAATAAAAAATTAACCAATGGCTTTAGTATTGGCATTACTCAATCAACACAAAAAGAGGTGAATTTTCAAACTGACTCTTTTAACAAACAGCAGTTTTTTAATGTTACTAATAATTTTGCTAAAAAATATACACGCATTGATGCCGCCTTTTCTATGCGACCAGATAAAAATTACAGACATACTTTTAAAATGGGTTATTCAACCGAAAAAATTGCCGATTCTGTTGCAATAAAAAACCCAAATTACTATGGCAATGCTACTACCACATTAAGCTATGTAGATATTGCATATAGTTTACAATATTTTAATACAAACTATAATGCCTATCCTGTAAAGGGATTTATTGGTAGTTTTAATTTTTATCATCGAGGTTTCGACAACTCATCAAATTTTACACAAGTTTCTGCAGCCATTTTATTGGCCAGGCCTATCTCACGAAAGTTGTTTATACGCAACGAAACCGCTGCTGCGATTAAGTTTCCCTATAGTTCTAATTTTGTTAATCAGAATTTATTTGGATATGGAAATTTTCAATTGCGTGGACTGGAGAATTATGTTGTTGATGGAATGGTTGGCATAGAAAATAAATTTACACTGGGCTGTGAATTGTTTACCAAGTATTTAAAGCTGCCGATAAAAAGCAACACGTATAATAAAATTCCATTTAAATTCTATGGCAAAATTTTTACCGATGTTGGTTATGCCTACAATCCTTATGTTAATTATAATCTGCTTAATAATAAAATAATGTACACTTATGGTGTAGGTTTAGACATTGTTACAATTTATGATATTGTTCTAAAGTTTGAATTTGGTTTTAACCAACTGGGTGGCAGAAGCTTATATATTGAGCGATAATTACTACTTTACAAAAGAAATATCAACCAGAACAGGGTAGTGATCTGATAATTCTAACCTTGGAGAAAAATAATTGTTTGTAGTTAGTTGGCTATTCATTAATACCACATCAATTCTTAAAAAAGGGAGTCTACTACTATACGTTCCCCCCCACCCGAATCCTTTTTGTACAAAAGCATCATTTAAGTTTTTGCTGATTTTGTGATATGTATAAGATGACGGTACTGAGTTCAAATCTGCACAAAAAACAAATGGAATTTTTGTTGTATCCATTACTTTTTTAATAATGCTCGCCTGACTACAATGTGCGGTATCGAAATGTTTCAGCTTTTCTAATATGCTGCTGTGAAATACAATATTGGTATCTTCTATAACATACTTAAAATTATTTTTAGTATAACTACTATTAATATTCAAATACATTGAGCGTAAATGAGTATTAAAAAATCTAATTTGACGATTTTGTATGGTAATATCTGCATAACCTAAACTTTCGGTAAACGAATTACCCGAATATTGAACCCTACCAGTTTTAATGATTGGATGCCGAGAAAATATACAGGTCCCATATTTACAATGCCCCCATATTGTAACAGTATCTATATCTGCTGAAAGATAGGTATAAGGGTATTTTAAAGAGTCTCTTATATAATCAATAAATTGAAAATATTCGGATTTATAAATTTGCTCAAAATCTTGAATGCAAATAACATCTGCTTTGCTATCTCCTATAAAAGACATCATTTTTCTTAGCCCGCCATTTGCCGAATCATATTTTTTTACTTGATATAAAAATGCTTCTACATTCCAAGATAAAACCCTAAAAGTACTCTCCCTATTTAACGTGTTTGTGTTGTTTTTGAAATTAAAGCCAACTGTAGATAATATATTTTTATATCCAAGTAAAAGAAAAAAAAGAAGAAGAAAGGATCTCTTTTTCTTATAAAAAAAGAAAAAAATTATCCAAAAAATTATACTTATTAATAGCAATGGAAACCCTAAAGCCAAAAAAGTAAAGAGAAAAAAATTAGCAGGACTTATATAAGCAGTTAAACAAGAAAGAAGATATATAAATACGTTAGCAACAAATATTACGTTGAGAATTTTTAAACCCTGCTTTTTAATTTTAATATTCATTATTCAGCTTCTTTGCTAGCTCTTTCTAAAAATTCTTTATCTTCTTTAGATAGTGAATTGTAGCCTTTTTTACTTATTTTATCTAAAATTTCATCAACTCTTTTTTCAGTAACATTGGGGACTTTGCTATAAACTGGTGTAGTTGCTTTGTAAAAGATTCTATCACTTTGGCTTGTTCGCTGGTGCTTTTTACCGGGATTAAATAAGTCGTCAATCCAATAAATAAAATTATTCATCCATGAACTCCAATCGCTTCCTTTTTGTAGTTGTTTAATAAAAACAAATCCAATAATTGCTGCTGCAAGATGTGCTATTGCAATAGCAACACTACTAAACGCAACAAATGAAATATCAACAGCAACAAAAATTAATGCTAATATCCATAACGAAAATCCAGAGCCAATATGTTGAAACATTTTATATGTTGGGGATAATGTTGTTGTAGCAATTGCAACAGCAACAACTGCAGCATTACAACCTTCTAGCAAATAGTTATTGCTGATACTGTTGTGAATAAAGGGAATAAAGCTTGCTGAAAGAATAAAGCAAACACCGCCAACAAAACCACCATACAAATAAATAGGGATTAACTTTTTATTGCCAACTAAATCTTGCAAAACGTAACCAAATGCCCATAACCAAAGCATATTGCTAATAAACCCAATGGTACTGTAATGTGAAAACATATACACCAACATTGTCCAGGGTTTTTCTGTTAATTGTTGAGCTTGTGGAGATAAAGCAAACCAGTGCAAAATTCTTTGTTGAAACATTGGTTCTGCAGCAGAACCATAATCGAGTGAATAAACAATCTTCAAAAAATTTAATATGAGAAATATAAACGCGTTAGCGGCGAACAAAATAACCAGAGCGTTATTGTTTTGTCCAAGTGTTGGTTTTTTTTCAAAATAATCTCGTTGTCCCATAAATAATTTTCTTAGTTAGAAGCCTGACTTAGTTCTTCAATTTTTTTCCAAATGTCATCAGCAATTTCATTTTCTGATTTTCCGCCATCAATCGTACAAATATTTTCTACGTCTTGTAATTTCTCAAATGCCTTTAAATAAAGAGTTCTAACAGTTTTTAAATTGTCTAGTGTTTCATATAACTCAGTGGATGTTCTTCCTTTTGTTATCCTTTTCATACTTTCTTCAGCTGAAATATCAATATAAATATTCAAGTTGGGGCGAAGCAGTTCTGCACTCAAAGCATTTGCTTCAATAACCCAATCCATTGACATATATGGACTGTGATAAGCATAGGATGAGAAATAATATCGATCTGTTACTACGGTATATCCTTCATTCAACATTTTTAATATCCCATTGGATTTATTTAGCAGATGATCTAATCTATCGGCAACAAATAAACCTGCGATGACCTTATGATCTAACTCTATTTTACCACTGAAAACATCCCTAATCATACTACCAATTCTACTATCAGTTGGTTCAAATGTAGCATAAACTTTATGTCCTGCGGCTTGTAATTTTTTTGTTAGTAATTTTATCTGTGTACTCTTGCCACTTCCATCAATTCCCTCTAAAGCAATAAATAAATTCTTCGTCATTATAGATGTTTCTAGGTCAAATGTAGGTTATTGAAAGCATAACCATAAACTGCAAAATTGTAACAAAATGACCATATCTTCGCTAGCTAAAAATATTTATTTATGATACGTACAGCTACAGCCGTTTGGAATGGCACAGGAAAAGAAGGTACTGGAAATTTAACTACACAAAGTGGTGTTCTTAGCAAAACACAGTACTCCTTCAATACACGTTTTGCTGATGGTATTGGAACAAATCCTGAAGAACTAGTTGCTGCTGCACATGCTGGTTGTTTTACAATGAAATTGAGTTTTATTTTAAATGCAGCAGGATTTACAGCAGAAAGTTTAGAAACAAAATGTGAACTGGAATTTAAAGATGGGGTAATTACAAAATCTCATTTAATTGTTAGTGCTCAAATTCCTGGTATTGACAACGAAAAGTTTCAATTAAGTGTTAAGGATGCTGAGGCAAATTGCCCAATTAGCAAATTATTAAATACGGCTATTTCTTCTGAAGCTGTTTTGTTATAAGTGGTTTTAATAAATGGTAAAACACTATCATATAAAATTAATATTGTTATTTCTTGTAGTAAGCCTTAACAAAGTTTATTGTCAAGAAGATACTTCTTTGTATAAACTATTCACAAAAGGATTTTTAGATTCAATTAATATAGACGACTTGCTTAAACATAAAAGCAAGTCATATATTAGATTTCAAACAAGCTATCTATCCAACGCCGTTTATCAGGGGCGAAAAGATATTAATACAACACCTTATCTAACTCCGACTATTGAATACAACCACAAATCTGGTTTGTTTGCCAGTGCCAGTTTATCATATTTAGCAAATGATAGTTCAAGAATCGACTCTCGTAACCTTTGTATTGGCTACAGTTTTGACACAAGTCATCATTTGGGTGGGAGTGTTTTTATCAGCAAGCCTTTTTACAATGATCAAAGTACTAATATAAAGTCTGATATAAAATTTTCAACAAGTGGTAATTTAACATACTACACAAGCTTTATAAATATAACCACAACTGGTAGTCTTTGTTTTGGAGAAAGTAAAACTGATTTGGGAGCAATTTTTACCCTGAATCATTGCTTTGATTTAAGTAGTGATACAGTTCATCATTCTTTTAGTTTGGACCCAACTGTTGCAATTTATATGGGTACATCAGGAATTTATCAAACTTATAAAACGAAAAGAGAAAATTATAGGCGACCATTTGGAATTCCCGACATTACGATTACTTCTACCTCATCGAACAAGTTTCAAGTTATGTCTTATGAATTTTGTTTACCAATTAGTTATGATAGAGCAAAATGGGGTGTTTTTTTAACTCCGTATTATGTTGTAGCAACCAATCCTATCACCACCAGAAATAAAGCATTTAAGCAGAATGGTCTAGAAGTGCCTTTACCGTCTGATATTCCTGTATATGAAACCGAAAAATTATCGAATTCTTTTTTTGTAGAATTAGGATGTTATTATAAGTTTTAAAAAGAGAAATTTCTGTTTTCTTTTTCTTAGGCTAAATTTGCCCAATGCTAATAAAATCTGCCAAGTATTTATTGTCTTCCCCAAGTTTTGATTTATGTCCTAAAGCTGATAGACCTGAGTTTGCCTTTATTGGAAGAAGC
>CANGOT010000012.1 GCA_947455425.1 Chitinophagaceae bacterium
CCATTGATTGTTGTATCGCCATTTGATTCAAAATAATACCCAGCATGTAGTGCATTTACATATCTGATGGAGGTACTTCTTGCCACATTCCAAACAGCAGTTTTTGAACCAGAACTATCTGTAAAAGTTACCTGATAACCATTTGCACCTGTTCTAATTCTATGTCTTAAAACAGCAACCAGACCATTCTTTAATCTGTATAAATTTCCACCATATACATTTGTTACGAACCTCTCGCCGTTTATTGTAATTGATTTTCCTGTGCAAGTATTTTCTACTTTAAAATTGGTAAAAACATATTTTAAAACAGCTCCTGAATCTACCCATCTATTGCCATTAATTAAATCAATGGTAACACTGCCTGTTCTTTTTCTACAACCAACAACAGTTCCATTATAGGTGATTGTAATTTTTGCAGCAGCGGTAGATGAACCTGGCAAGCTTACAGTTCCATCTGGCAAGGGTGCAGCAGTATTAAAAACACTACCAACACCACAAAACCTCTCACTTGTTGCAGTAGCATTATTCACATCATCATCAACGCCATCAGCCTCACCTTGAACCATAGAAGCATCATTAGATTGTATGCGAGCTTGAGTTGCTTGATCAACGACAGAATCGGAAGATGTGTTTTTTTTGCATCCAGTGGCCAAAATTGTTACACAAATTATCAGTGTAGCTACTGTTTTGAAATTAAACTTTTTCATAATTTTAAATTTAAGTTAAAGGAATACTAGCTAAAGACGAAGTGCAAGATAATTAGTTTAATTGAATTTTCAATGCTAAGAATTTGTTGCCAAACATAATCTTCTATATTTGCAACCTAAAAGGGGGAATTAGCTCAGTTGGTAGAGCGTTTGCATGGCATGCAAGAGGTCAGCGGTTCGAGACCGCTATTCTCCACTACAAATTCTTAAAGAGTTGATGTTTCAACTCTTTTTTTATTATTTATTTACATAATGAAATACGAAAAGGAAATAAGCAGAAGAAGAACTTTTGCCATCATATCTCACCCGGATGCTGGTAAAACAACGCTCACAGAAAAACTACTATTATTTGGTGGAGCTATTCAAACAGCGGGTGCCGTTAAAAGTAATAAAATTAAAAAACACGCCACCAGTGATTTCATGGAGATTGAAAGACAACGTGGTATTAGTGTGGCTACCAGTGTAATGACTTTTGAATACAATGGCTGTTTAATAAATTTATTAGATACGCCTGGCCACAAAGACTTTGCTGAAGATACTTACAGAACGCTTACTGCTGTTGATAGCGTTATATTGGTGATTGATAGTGTAAATGGTGTTGAAGACCAAACTCGCAGGTTAATGGAAGTTTGTAGAATGCGTGACACACCCGTAATTGTATTTGTAAACAAAATGGATAGAGATGGCAGAAACCGTTTTGATTTGTTAGAAGAAATAGAGAAAGAACTAAAACTAAGTTTACACCCAATGACCTGGCCTATCAATAGTGGGAAAGACTTTAAAGGTGTATACGATATTCATAACAAAAGTCTTGTGTTATTTTCTGCAAATACCAAAGCCGATGATAGCGAAGATTCCATCTCGCTTGATGATGTAAATGATAAAACACTAGAATCAAAAATTGGTGAAAGAGATGCTGCCCAACTTCGTGAAGATGTTGAACTACTTGATGCTGTAAATGGCAGTTTGGATGGAGCCGATTATGAAGCGGGTCTGGTTGCTCCAGTATTTTTTGGTAGTGCCGTAAATAATTTTGGTGTACGTGAAATGCTTGAAACCTTTGTAAATATTGCCCCTGTGCCACGTAGCAGAGAAACTAGTTTAAGAAAAGTTGAAGTGGGTGAAGATAAATTCAGTGGCTTTATTTTTAAAATTCATGCGAACCTCGATCCAAAACATAGAGATAGAATTGGATTTATGCGAGTATGTAGTGGTAAATTCGAACGCAATAAATATTATCACCACGTTCGTTTAGATAAAGACATTCGCTTTAGCAATCCCTATTCTTTTTTGGCCAGAAATAAAGATGTTATTGAAGATGCTTACCCTGGTGATGTTGTGGGTTTATTTGACACGGGTAATTTTAAAATTGGTGATACTTTAACAGAGGGGGAGAATTTTTTCTTTACCGGAATTCCAACATTTTCTCCCGAAATTTTTAAAGAGCTGGTGAATAAAGACCCCATGAAAACCAAACAAATGGAAAAAGGGGTTTCGCAGCTTACTGATGAAGGGGTTGCCCAGTTATTCACACAATTTGGTGGAAATAAAAAAATCATTGGATGTGTTGGTGAGCTTCAGTTTGAGGTGATTCAATATCGTTTGTTACAAGAATATGGTGCTGCTTGCGAGTTTAGAACCTTACCTTTTTACAAAGCCTGTTGGTTAACCAGCAATGATGAAAAAAAGCTTCAGGACTTCTTACGTTTTAAACAACAAAATAGTGCAGAAGACAAGGATGGCAACCCGGTTTATCTGGCACAAAGTGAGTGGTTCTTAAACACAGAAATAACCAATAACCCAGATATTAAATTTCATTTCACCAGTGAGGTACAGAAATAATTTTGGCCAATAGTGAATAGCTAGTTGTAAGAAGTAATAGACCTATAAACCGTAAACTATAAACTAATAAAAAATGGATATTAAAGATTTAGTAAAGAATAATTCATCGGCAATTATTGAAAAATTAATCACCGATGTATTAACCGAAACCCATGTGGTTGTTCGATTTGATTTCTTCGAGCAAGACCAATGGGCTGTTATTTCGGTGAATCAATATGAAGAAGATAAAGAAATTTCTTTGCGATTGCACCCTAAAAGTTTTTATGATTTGGTTGTTGGCTATTACGATGATGAAGATGAATTCTACGAAATTGTTCATCCATTAACGCCTGCAGAAATTGATAGTATTCCTGATGGATTAAAAAAAATAATGGCTAAAGTGGTGAACGATGAACAAGGTTTAAAAGTTCCATCAAACTTATTGATTGGAAAAAAATAACCCAAGCATCTTAATAAAAACCTTCAAGCATTTGTTATAAAATGAATCAACAACGCATTAAAGATTACTACAATCAAACGCAATTCGACTATAGTTTTATTTGGAACTGGGGCTTAAAAACCACGCCATCACTACATTTTGGCTACTATGATGAAAAAGCAACCAAACACGAGCAAGCTATTTTTCGGGTGAATGAAGTGTTGGCAGATTGGGCAAATGTTGGTAAGGGAACCAAAGTACTCGATGCTGGTTGTGGTTTAGGGAATACCAGTTTATGGTTGGCACAAAACAGACAAGCTGCTGTTACAGGTATTACATTAGTACAAAAACAAGTGGATACCGCTTATGCTTTAGCAAAAAAGCAACACATTGTTGGTGCTGAATTTTTAGTGGCCGACTATTTACAAACACCTTTTGAAGACAATAGTTTTGATGTTGTTTGGGCCTGCGAAGCATTGTGCCACGCACCAGATAAATCTTTGTTTTATAAAGAGGCTTTCAGGGTTTTAAAACCCGGGGGTAGATTGGTAATTGCTGAGAATTTAAGACCAGAACGTCCCATGTCCGACTATAAAGAGCAGTTCCTTCACGACATATTCGATGCCTGGGCCATACCCGATTTAGATACTTTACAAGAACATCAACAGCATGCTGCAAGTGCTGGTTTTATTAACTTTCAGCATAAAGATGTTACAAAAAATGTGTGGGTGAGTTATAAAAATTTAAAGAAAATTGTAAAGCAATTAAAACCGCTTGCCACCGTTTTAAACACTTTTAAACTTGTTCCAAAAATCAGATACAACAATTATATTCAAAGTGGCCGACAAGCCGATGCTATTGAAGAAGGCGTATTTACTTATGCTCACCTATTAATGCAGAAAAAATAGTTCTTATCCCTCCCCTTGGGAGGTTAGGAGGGGCTTTTTAAAACTTATTCTTCCACATCATACTTTCAACTGGTTGGTTCGGCTGCCCACTATATTTTGCATTTTGCTTTTGGTTGTACTTCACTTCAATTTCTCCATCAACAGGAAAGTAAATCAACTGACCAATAGGCATTCCTTTATACACCCTCACAGGTTGTTTTACCGAAATTTCTAAAGTCCAGTTGCCACAAAAACCAACATCGCCTTTACCAGCAGTAGCGTGAATATCAATTCCCAGGCGGCCTGTAGAAGACTTGCCTTCTAAAAAAGGAACGTGGGCATGTGTTTCGGTATATTCCATTGTTACACCCAAATAAAACTCTTGTGGTAATAAAAGAAATCCTTCATCAGGTATTTCAAAAGCCTCTATTTTATTGTGTTTTTTAGCATCCAGTTCTGCATCAATATACTTGGCTAACGTGCTACCCAAATGCACATCATAGCTATTGCTACCTAAATCTTCACGGTTATAAGGAACTATTTTTATGGTTCCTTTTTCCATTTCCTCTAAAATTCTTTTATCTGTTAAAATCATTCTATTTACGATTTATTGATTTACAATTTACTTTTTGTTCTTTATGAAAACGCCATCAACAACAAAACAAACAACACCCAACATAGTTTTCTGCAACCCTGCAAATAAAATTCATTATTCTTAATTCTAATTTCTCAAATTTGCTTTATGCCATTGTTTTATCAACAACATATTAACCAACACACCCGATTAGCTATCTGGAAAATAGAAGAATCGGAAGCATATTTTGCATCAACCGTTCCATTACAAAGAAACATTACCCATCCCCATAAAAGGCTGCAACACTTAGCTGGCAGGCATTTGCTACGATATTTATTTCCCGATTTTCCTTACCAGGAAATATTAATTGCCGACACCCGAAAGCCCTATTTAGAAAACGAAGCCTATCATTTTTCTATTTCGCATTGTGGCGATTATGCAGCAGCTATTGTTAGCAAAACAGAGCGAGTAGGTATTGATATAGAAATTCCATCGGATAAAATTCTAAAAATTGCCCATAAGTTTACCACTGAAGCGGAGAGGTTGGAAGTAAGAAGTACGAGGTACGAAGTTGGAAGTAAGAATTTAGAAGTACGAGGTACGAATTACGAGGTAGAGAAAGAACAAGAAGCCATCAACCAATTAACTTTAATCTGGTGTGCTAAAGAAACTATGTTTAAATGGTATGGCTTGGGCAAGGTAGATTTCATAGAAATGCTGCAACTAAAAAGTATCACAGAAAACAATGTGATTGCAGCAGCGATGGTTACCCCCAAAAAAACAATTGAATTGAATATTCATTACCAAATGCTCCATCCTCTTGTGCTCACTTTTATACATTCGTTATAAATAGACCCTGACAATAATTCGTTGCGTGATTGCGAGATTGAGGTTCTTACCTCAACGAATCAATCTGCTTGAACTACCTGAGATTGCTTCTGCAAGAACCTCGCAACGACTAATTATCGAAGCTTTTTTTATGAAACCGGCAGTAGTACAACTATTGAACTTTTGTTGCGTCGCACATTTCAACAGGGGTAGTGTTATTGGGCAATTATTCCACCAATAACTGCAGTTTTTTTACTTCTCTGGTTGTAGTGTTTACTTGTAGCACTGGCATTTTTCGTTAGTCTGGTAAAGCCTGCCAACAACGTTTTGTATATTTCGATGTTGGTAAAGAACACCCAACATCGGCGAAGATGGAAGCGATGACAAGCAAGTGCGAACGAAGGTCCCTTGGCTTCGCACAAGGCTATGCAAGGAGACGTTGCTGCGAAAGAACAACTTATTCTTGGGAACGAGTGATTCGTGGTCGGGAATGAACCATTCGTGATCAACCACGAATCACCTGTACCCAACCACAGGCTGCTCGTTACTGAGTACAGGTCACTCATTCCTCGGAACGGGTGACCTGTGGTCGACCACGAATCACTTGTGGTCAACCACGAATCACCTGTACCCAACCACAGACTGTTCGTTCCTGGGTACAGCCAGTTCATTCCTGGGAACGAATACCCATTCCTGAGAACGAACGACCTGTGGTCGACCACGAACCATCTGGAAAAAGAATTTTATAGCTTATTTGCTATGTTGAATAATAAAAGGAAGCTTTATTTTAAAAAACGATTTTTCCTATCCCATTGTATTCTCACAAAACAAATATCTATGTGGGACACGAGAGCTTAGATAGTGTTGAATCTTAAATAGTGAAGACAAACAAACACAAAAGTTCTATTGAATTATTTTATCAATTGACAAGGAATCTATTTCGGTTACTAATTTTTTATTGTAATATATTAATTTACCTGATTGATTGAAAACAAAGGTTGCGGGATAAATTGCTCGATCATTTGGTTCTTTAATTCCCTGCATTTTAAAGACTTCCTTTGTGAATTGATCATACTCATCATAATTCTTTGTATGAGTTTTATACGTGGACTTATCAAAGTAATACGAGTTCTTAAAACCATACTTTGAAGCAATGGCAACATTTTCATTTTCTGTTGTCAATAAAACAACAGAACATTTATTGTTTTTATTTAACCTACTTAAATAATTTAAATTATCAACACAAGGTTTACACCAAGGCTTCCATAAATAAACAATTGTATAGTCATTTTTTTTACAAAGTTCAACACTAACGTTTATATAGGATGTAGCAATTTTATCTGTTGGACTAACCAGCAAAACAAAAAAGATAAACAATTGATTCAATTTCATTAGTTGGCGATTTTTATTGTGGTTCTATAAAAATTGATTGATCTTTTACGTCTGTAAAAGTAATAATAACCTGCTTAGCTTCATAATCGACTTCGCCTGATGCATCAATATCATCTCCGAATTCAGATACAAGAACTGTTGTACCTACAAATCCACATTTAAAGCCTAATGGACAACAACAACTTTTGTGATGCCTTTTACAAAGACTTTTTTTAACAATTCTCACTCTGCCTCTATAATTTACAGTGCCACTTGTGGTAACAGGAGTTCCTAAGTTTTCAATATCAAGAACTGTGTAATATTTACCAGAAGACAAATCTTTCTTAATAGCATAACTACCAGCCTTAATCGGCTTACTTGCTATGTTGAATAATAAAGGGAAGCATTATTTCAAGAACCGATTTTCAAAATTGTATTGTATCATCACAAAAAAATAGTGCGTAAGGTAGGATACTAACCTTTAGAATAATACTTAGAATATGATATTTTTAACAATTGCAGCAGCATTACTACTTTTCTAAGATTTCAACTTCTACCTCGGCAATCATATTAATGGGATTGTTTTCTTTAACTTTTTCATTAAAGGTGTAAGACTTTTCATCGAAATTATTCTGTTTAGGTATAAAAATGCCATTGGTGAATTCTATGTACCACCTATTGTTTAATTTCAAACTTCTTCTGTAGGTTAGACTATCTCGTAGCGTAGTTGTTTCTGCAATACCATCGTCAATTGAACTTTTTTGAATAGCGTTATAAGGTGTTAAAAACTGTATGCCAACAAAAAAATCAGTAGCATTCAGATAGATATTTTTGTCTTTAACATCTATTGTAATTAATCCCTTTTTATGCATTTCATGCGATATTATTACTTGTTTATCTAATAAATCTCTTTCTGGCAACCCATTATTACCAACTGAGTATATGTGAAGTGCTATGGGTGAAGTTGTATTAAAGTTTTTTTGTTTAAGATAAATCTTACTGATTCTAATTTTTTTTGCAATTTCTTTAATTTTTACTAAGGTTGTCATTTCAAAAATACTCGAGGTGTTATCACCAGAAAAAGATCGCTGCTGTTTTTCTTTAAGTATTCCAGCTTTAACTGTTTCAAAATTTCCTACAATAACTTCTCCCAAGTTTTCACCCTTTTCAGTCAGATAGATTGTGTCAATATTTTTTGCATTTTTTATTTGAAAAGTTGAGGTATTATAGCCTAGGTTAGATACTATTAAAGTATCATAAATGTTTAATTTTTTTTCAAATACACCATTAGAATCAGTGATGAAGTAATTGTTATCATGCAACGACTTTATTATTGAATATTGAATTTTGTTATGTTTAACGTCTTGTACATAAATTAAAAATCGTTTTTCTTGTGCAAATAATCTTGATTGACTTAAACATGATAGTATTGTTATAAAAACTATACTGCTCTTTCTATTTATAAAAATTGAATTCATATTTTAATAAAAATCTAATTTAGGACTATATTGAATATAGTCCTAAATCAGGTTATCAGATGCTTAAAAACTAGTATATAATGCTATTAGTCCCAAATTGTATGACAAGCATATTTTGATCCAAATGGAAACCCGAATCTATAATTTTGCTTACATTCATTACAGTACCCCTGTTCATGGTGGCAATCGGTAACCATAATTGTAGACCAAAAGTGTATTCCAAAAATTTTGTTTGATTGTGCTGATGTCCCTAATTGTAACCCATGAGAGTAAGCATTCATTAATGAGACAATATCTGTATCAATTTCGTAATCACTATAGATTTGATTCATACTTTCTGTTTTAAAAATACCACTTGATAAATCTTGATACAACTCTGCGTTTAAGTTACTTGATAACATTATTAAAATATAATTCCAATTGTCAATTTCAGAATGCTGATTATTTATTTTTAATAATACTCCTTGTATCTCAACAATACCATCATTATTCAAAGAATAAATACCAGCTTGCGTTTCGTTAACAATTTCATTGTTTGAAACATTTTGAAATGTGATTAAACCAAGACTATTACTAAAACCTAATCCATTCAAATATTCTTTCACTTCACCGTGAGTTTTGCCTAATACATTTTTTTCAAATGCGTCAAACTCCCCTTTGGAATCAAACACTAAAAAACTATAATCCTTATTAATGGTAACTTGTCCATCTCTGGCAGCTAGATGTAATGCAGCTTTATTTGTTGTTACTAAATCATTCCCCTTTTTACAAGCAACAAAAACAGTAATTGACATTATAGCCAATAAACTGAAAATACTTAAAACCTTTTTCATAACAAAAATGTACTTTATAGGTAGTACAACCTTTAATTTTTTAATAATTGTTTTTTGCAATTGCAAGTCAAACATAAAAAATTAATTATTCGCCAAGTGGGTAGTTTTTTAGGATTGTTTATTCTTGTTACAAACCAATAATGGCAAGATTTTCAGCCAATTACAAGTAAGCTATTACCCCGAATGGGGTAATATTTTTAACCGTCATTTTTATGCTGTAATAAAAGATTGTGGCAGCTGTGGTTGATATAGTCGCACAAATTTTACTATGCCAACATTTAAACAAATACTTGTAAGGTCTATGTGGTTATCTACATCAAATAGCTGAAACATATTTTTTGAATATAACTTTATTGTATCATAGCTTCTATTCATTATTGCTGCTATTTTTTCTCTTGTAAATCCTGCAGCATTTAATTGCAGGTATAGTATTTCATTCTCCTTTAGGCATTTAAAATATTTTGCCAGCACTTTTTTAGTAGTTGTAAGTGATGTGTACCCCTTATTATTTTGCTCATAGTTTAATAATGGGTCAAAATACAAATTGTTGCTTGAAACAATTTGATAAAGCGATTTCTCAAAAATATCATCATCCTTATATATACGATGGGTGATGGAGCCTTTTACCAACATTTCTTTTGATAAAAAAGCATCCCCACCCTCAGCAATGAATTCATCAATTACTACAGCGTCGGTGTTAGATGACAAACCACTTATTTTAATATTGGGATAAAGTCTTTTACAGACTATAGTCGTTAAAAGTCCGTCGCTACAGTGCATTTGCATATCCATTAATATTAGCTGAGGTAGTTGCTTGTTTGGCAATTCATTTAACTTTTCTAATAGTTGTCTGCCATTCGTTGCCACTAATACTAGTTCGCAATTTGAAGTTTGACTTATTGCCGAAATTATTTTTTTTCTATCATCCTGTTTATCTTCAGCAATAGCAATTTTAATTTTTTGTTGAATCATAATTTTTTGATTTTGGTTTTCTTTTAAAAAACCTGATTGAAGTTTAGTTTTATTAAAGTTTTGGTTTGTAATCTTGGTTGATCAAAGTTTTGAGAATTTTAATATAAAAAACAAATTTTTTCTCAACTATTTTCCTCACAAAAAAAAGGGTAGCATTGCTGCTACCCTTTTTAAAGTTATTATAAAATGCTACTTATCGAAGAATGGTAATGCTACCACTTCGTGGTTGAAAACCATTACCCAATTGAATAATATAGTAATAAGTTCCTACTGGTAAAGGCTGACCATTAAGATCCTTACCATTCCAAGGAGTGCTATAACCCAAGCGGGTCATTACCAGTTGGCCATAACGATTAAACACCTGCACATTGGCACCTGCAAAATATTGCAGTGATGAAATATCCCAGTAATCATTTACACCATCGCCATTAGGGCTAAACACATTTGGTATTACAGGATCGCTAAAGGTTCTCACTGTATAATACAAAGATTTCGCAGGGCAAACACCATCGCCAGTAACATCTACTCTATACACGATACTATCAATCAACGGTGTGCAAATTGGTGTTGACACATCGTTAAAATCCAGATATGTTTTTGTAGAACCAAATGGAACAATAGGCGTCCATAAATACGTATTACCACCAGTTATGGTTGGAGAAAGCATGGCCGATGTTCCTGCAAGTATAAACTTACTTCCATCTTCAACATAAGGGAAGGTATCTACCATTGCCAGAAAAGAAACAGTAGTACTTCTGCAACCAAAATTATCATCTATATAATGCTGCCCAGTATAGGTTCCTGCAGAATAAACATGTTGTATAGGGCTGCCCAATTCAATAATATTTCCAGCATCGCCCCAAACCCAATAGCTTTTGGCAGTGTTGCCACCGCTGGAATCTTTAAACCATATTGGCGTTCCAATACAAACTCTTGGTGTATCGTGGCTGGTAGTGTTTACCGAGTAATTGGCTATAGGTTGATTATGTATAGCACTTGCAGCCAGCACTTTTGTGGCAGAATCGATGCAACCATTATTACTAGTTACAATTAACTTAACAGCATAATTGTTAGAGACACTAAAGCTGTGCGAAGGATTAGGAATGATAGCCATATTATTGATACCACTGGCCACATCATTAAAGTTCCATAAATAAGTAGCAGGCAAGCTTCCATCGGCAATAATTGTTGAATCGGTAAACTGTGCTGCCAATGGCAAACAAACTGCAGTTGGTAAACCAAACTTAACGGTTGGGTTTGGATGCACATTTACCACAGTAGCCACTGGGCTGGTAGCTTTACAACCACTATCGCTGGTCACTGTTAAAGTAACATTATAATTATTAGCAGTAGGGTAAGTATGTGTTGCAGGGTTTGTGGTGGATGTATTATTTAAAACATCGCCAAAATCCCAGGCCCACGATTTTATATTACCAGAACCTGCACCTGCTGTTGAGCCATCGGTAAATATGACGCTATTTTTTTCGCAAGTAGGGTTACCCACTTTAATAACTGGTGTTGGTAAACTCCATATTAACACATTAAAGGTAGCAGTGGTTGTTCTGCAACCATTATTATCATCGGCATAGTGTTTACCAGTGTAAATAGTAGCATTTGGATAGGTATGCGAAATTGTTTTGCCAGTGTTTACCACAGCAGCACTATCGCCAAATGCCCAATATGCCTGATTAACGCTTGGTGTATTAAGGTTTTTAAATGATATAGCATCACCCAAACAAACTTTCACAGTATCATTAGCACCAAGTGTTCTGCCGTTAGCGGTATATACAGGGGCTTGTTGTGGGAACACAACACTACTTAATTTCACTACTAAAGAATCTTTACAACCATCTATACTTTTAACAATCAATCGCACCGAATCGGTTGGTGGTGTAGCATACAAATGACTTGTATTTACCAAAGGCGTTCCTGTTGCAGTATTCAGTGCACCACTTGCAGGGTCGCCAAAATTCCAGTAATGTGTAAACTGGCTTTCGGTATTATCGGCAATTTTAGAAGTATCGGTAAAGCCTACTGCAGTACCACTACAAACCCCTGGTGGAACAATAAACCCAACCTTAGGTTTTGGATGAATTGTAATGGTTTGAGGGGTTGTTGTTGCACTACAGCCACTATCGCTGGTAGCTTTTAGTGTTACATTGTATGTATTATAAGTACTGTAATTATGTGTAGGATTTTGTGTTGTCGCAGTATTATTTGCACCACTTGACGCATCTCCAAAATTCCATGACCATGAGCTAATATAACCCGAACCTGCACCTGCAGTTGAATGGTCGGTAAAGGCTACACTTGTTCCTTCGCACAAAGGTGTACTTGTGGTGAAAGATGGTGTTGGCAATGCCCAAACGGTGATAGGGGCTATTGCAGAGTCTCTACAGTGTGTAAATGGAATTCTGGTTTCGTATACAGCTTTAATATAGAAAGTACCAACTCCTGCAGTAGCAGGATAAAATGTATCTGCAACAACAGAAACTCCAGAATAATAATAATCTACTCTTGGTATTGGTGTACTAATATCCCAAAATCCACTTGAATCGTGAGCCAAATGAATATAACGCGGACCACCATTTACACAAACACCTCTTAGTGTATCAAACACCACTTTAGGGCTACCGTAAACTGTAATTGATCTTACAATTGAATCCATACAAGTTGAGCCAGAGTAGGCATACAGAATTACAGAGTATGTTTGATTTTTGGGTAATCTTGGATAAGTATGTGTGTAGGTTTTACTACTACCTGCAGCACCATTTGAAGGTGAGTTATCGGTTTGTACTGCTCCATAATTATTCACAGCATCCCATCTTATTTCTACTTTTTGAATTGCACCAATAGCTACTCTTGAAGTATCAATTAAAGTAACATCTACATTACTACACAAACCAAAACGATTAGGAATATTAAATCCTGGAACTGGCTTACTTCCCGAAATTGTAAATGTATCCTTCTTATTATCTGTACATCCATTCAAAGTGGTAATACTGTGGTTCACATAATAAGTTCCTACTCCAGCATAAGTATGTGTAGAATCTTTTGTTGTAAAAGTTCCGGTGCCATCACCAAAATTCCAAGTATATGTATAAGGAGTTTGTGTGCTAGCATCAGCAGCAACAGTGCTATTATCTTGGAACAATAAAGAACCACTACTAATACAACTGCTTGGCAAAATAGTGCCTGCAACTGGGTTAGGATTTACTTTAATTGTCCAAGTTACAGTATCACTTACACAACCTTTATCTGTGCCAATAACCAACTTAACGGTATATGTTTTATTAGTTGTATAAATATGTTGTGGATTTTGGTGAACGTTATCAACTCCACCATCACCAAAACTCCAATACCAGCTATTAACAGTCTGCCCTGTACCACCGCTTAAATCAAAGAAACTTGCATTGCTACCCACACAAATTTTGCTATCTGAAGTGCCAGAAATAGCTGACACTGGTGTATTATAAACCGATGTTACATACTGCACCTTAGGTGTGCTTACACAGCCAAAACGATTGGTAGTTGTTAATGAAACTGGAAAGCCACCACCACTAGGTGGGTGTGTATAAGTAAACACTGGATTTTTATTGTCGCTTGTATCAGCAGGAATGCCAGTAAAACTCCAATGATAAGTATATGGCATACCAGAAGGAAGATATGCTGTATCACTTGTATTGATAAACAAAGTCGTACCATTAGGCAAACAAACACCCCCAGGCAACACAAAATCAGCAATAGGTTGATGCGTTACAAAAACGGTATCTTTTACTGTTGTGCCAGGGCAACCAGCACTATTCTTAACCCAATGACTCACAGTATGCAATCCTTCAATGGTGTATTGATGAGAAACAGGATTTGAATTTGTGGTGGAATCTAAAGGACTACCATCGCCATAATTCCAATACCACCAAGTGGCAGATGGAGATGATGTTGGTGTGAATACTACAGAACCATTCGGACAAATAGTATCCTGAGATTGTGTGAAGGTGGTATTTAATGTAAAGCTTAAATCAACAGCCACACTATCTGTTGTAGCACCACCAATACTATTAATAGTAGTAAGCTTTACATAATACAAAGCATTTGCAGGAAATGTATGCGGATTTACTTTAGGGTTAGGTGCTGTTGGATCACCCAATTTGATCGTATCTTTTGGTGACCCATCACCAAAATCCCAAATCCACATTTTAATGGTGGTGCCATAAAAGCCAGTAGAGTTATCTCCTGTTACTACCAGTCTGGAAGTACAATCTCCTACAGGTGTTCTTGATGTTGTAAATGATATATCATCGTGACCAACCAGTACATTAATAGTTTTTATATCGGTGCCACCACAATCACTTACAAAAGTTCCACTTAAAGTAACTTTAATTTTATAAGCACCATCATCTAAAAATTTATATTGAACTGGTGATTGATAAATATAAAAAGTTCTACCATCTTTAATAATAGTTCCTAAACATATTGGTTTACTAGTACTAGGATTAGTGATGCCTGCCTGTGCTGTATTTGGCACCACATTGACATTACCTGAAGGATCCCAAATAATGCTGTTAATAGTAGTGGTATCATAAGGCACAGCAATTTGTAGGTAGACTAAATTATTTTTTACGGTTTTTACAGGGCCAGTAGAAGTATCTGTGCCATTAGGGTTGATAGTAACATTTACTGCCGACAAATTGTTTATTGCAGTTCCTGCATTATAACCCCAACTTTCTCCTTTAGCAGTTCCATAAGCAATTGCATTAAATGCAACATTAGAAGACATTGTATGCGATGCTGGATAACTAACTTTTAATTTAGCATAATAGTAGCTAGTATCTTGTGGATGTTTTTTGAAAGCATTTTTCAAAAGTACTGCACCACTTGAGCCATAAGCTGCACCAGTAAAACTACTATTACCTGTATCAACTGTTGCCGCGTAATTTTTATTGTCAATTTTAAAACTATCTATACCTGCTTTAGGAATGATAACATTAATATAAGTACCGCCAGATGGTGGATTATCTTTAAAATCTGGGCAATAAACTGTAGCTTTTGTTATGGCTTGTTGAATTGGACTTAATAAAATCATTTCAGGATCGCCCGTACCATTATTACCAACAGTTGCACCACCACAATATGAGCCTGGCAAAATAAATTGTGTTACAGAAACAGGTTTATCACTCGTTACTAACTTAGGTTGGTTTCCTTCAATAGCATAAAAAGATCCTGCTGCATTCCAACGCGGCGAAGCAGTAGTATACAAAACATTGTCAACCCACACTTTTGTGGCAGGGTCAGATACTGCTACTCTAAATAAATTATACTCCATTGTTTTGGTAGGCACCGTCAAATAACGTGTTCCTAGTGCAACAGATGGAAACATTTGTTGTATTAAATTATCTGAACCCGAGTTTACCGAGCCACAGCCAGTAGTGGTAATAAGCGTTCTACTATTACCACCAAACACAGCAATTTTTTTATCGCAAGTGGTTGAAACCTTAGTACCTGTTAAGTCTTGAGATGCACCTGTTGTAGAATTAATATATCCTAAAGCATTAAAAACATCTCCTTTCTTTTTTAGCAAAACATTATATGTTCCTCCTTTTGCATATAAAACATTTCCTCCTTGATTGCCTGTAATGATTGGAGACGAAGCAGAATCAATAATATCTGCTGTTGGAATAAAAGTAATGGGCGTGCTATCTTGACTGGCAATAACAAAAAAGTAAGAACTTGGATCCCCTGTATTACTTTTATCTCCACCATACGCTAACACAGAATATGAGGAATTCCATGTGTTTGTTGGGAATAGCATTGAACCCCCTGCTGAATTATTGGTTGCCCAATCATATAGCCAACAAGCAACTGGTGCCCCGTTTGTTGAAAAAATATGAATACCTCTACTAGATTTACCAGTGTAATATAACCTAGAGTCGGCAACAAGACTGGTATTTTTTGGATCGTTTGCAGGAATAGGAAATCCATTAACAATACCAACAGAGTTTGCAGGAATAGTTAAGGTTCTTGGAAAAGTTGCAGCACCAGTAATACCTGGCATTTCCACAACGACTGTAGAACTTTGATTACCTGTTGCTATATACAACGTTAAATGTGCACCAGAAGCACTCGATGTAGTATCAGACCAAGTTGTATTTTGGCTCATTTTCTCTTGACAGCCAAACCCAGCCCAAAAATCAGTACCCATATTAGATAGTGTATCCTGATTCTGTATCACATTTGTTTGTAAGAAAACAGTATCAATATCTGGAGTTACAGCACCACCACCACTATGCAAAACCCTTCCTGCCAAGGGTCCATATGGTGTGCTAGGCGATTTTACATAAATAATTTTATTTGTTATTGTACTACCTGTGTATGGTAAGGTTAACGTTGAGCTATAAGTGCCATTAATAGTTGCACTAACAGTATAACCATTATTTAAACTCAAACTTATTGTTCCTGCAGCGGGAGTTAAAAAAGTTGCATTGAGTTTATAACTTAAAAAAGGTGCTGGAGTATTATATGTTACGTCTCCAAAATCAAGCATACCAGGTGTGGCAATAATAGAAGGCGTTGGCGGCCCTGTAACAAAAGAATCTAAAGCACCATAGCCAACCCCTAATTGATTTCGGGCATAAGCCATTACATAATACTTTGTACTAGGTATTAGATTTTTTAGGGTGCTTGCAAAATCGGCATTACCAATTCCATCTGATGTTTTTAAAATAGGCGATGCAGGAGGATTAGGGTAAGGATAGTCGAGGTTACTAAAATTAGGGGCATACAAAACGCCTTTTTCAACAACTGCATAACCACCACTATCAATAAAATTACCACCCGTAGTTGCTTTATTAGATAAAACATTTAATGGTGATATGGTATTTAGTAAAGGCACAGAGTATGGATAAGTTGTTATTGCTACTGTTTCGGAGGACAGAATAGTGTCTCCCTGCACAATAACAAATGCTTTAATGCTGTAAGTTGTAGCAGGTGTTAACCCACTAATCATTTCGTTTAAAGGAGATGTTGCTGATGCTGCATAAACAATACTACTGTTTGCTAACGTAGGCGTTGTATTAGTGCTGTAAATAAAACCAGCTTCATCAGCAATCTGAAAGCCAGCACCTGCATCAAAGTTGCCTTGAGCTGTACCTGCATAAGTTGATATAGGTGATGCTGAAGTAGCATGAACAGTAGGCACTGCTGCTGGTGGAGATACCATATTTCCGTTAAACACTAAATCAGTCATTCTAAAACCTTGCCCTTTATCATTAGCTCCATTACCATAAAAGAATAACCTAAATACATAAAGTTTGTTATTATAAAACCCATTATTCAATCCACCAATAGTAATCGTTGTGCCCACATTTGCAGCAGTTACAGCCTGTGGTGTTCCCAAATAAAACCAACTACCTGCTCCATTAATTTGATACGCTAATTGGCAAAACAAATTAGGAGTATTATCTAAAGCATTATTTTTAAATGTTACAGATGTAAGCACAAAATCATAACCAGCTTTTGGAGATAATGGAACATTTACACAAAAGCTATTACTTGGTATTGTTGGCCAAGCTAAATTATTGGGTCTAACTCTTAGACCACTACTATTAAATGTACCAGTTGGTGAAGTGGTAATTTCCGAACCAACACTTATGGTACTGGCAGTAACATTTGCATTTGTGCCTGTTGCCAGTGCAGTTCCAACAGGTGGATTTCCACCTCCAGATTTTAATGGATAAGTTGCAATCTGTGCATTCAATTGCGTGAAACAAAAAAGTAGTATGGCAACTGGAAAAATCTTTTTAAATAACAAACGTGTAAATATAAACATAGCAATCTTTTTTTGAATAACAAAACTGGCAAGAATGAATATTCTTTTCAATCGGTAAAATTAAAATTTATTAAGCGGTAACACTTCATTTGGCAATCTAAAGTAGCAACTAAATGTGCAAACGTTACCAAGTAAAGGTATTAAAAAATTGAATGTAGTGGGTGCTAACTTACATTGATGCAAAAAATAAGGATAATGTTGCCCAGATAATAAATGTTTTCCTAAGTGTAAACACAATAAGGTTTGTAGTAAGATTTTTGAGACAGCCATTTTGTAATTATTCAGATAACTTTAACCCATCAATAAAAAGTACTTTAAAAATAGCCGAAGCAATCCAAAACTAAAGTCAAGTCAAGATCTTTCAAATCTCTACAAAAAAAGAGCTATTCAAGTTGAACAGCTCTTTTAATATCATATATCAGTAAGAATGTATTATAGGTTTTGAACTAAGGGTCTTCCCTCATCTAATCTATATACAGCCCAATTCTCTGTTTCAAACATAATTACAGGGTGTATATCTTCGGAGTTAGTAATCTTATCGAGATTATATATATTTAAGATAGTAAAACTTCTAAGTCTATTACTTTCTTTAGCTATACAAATATACTTTGCCTCTGTTCTAGGGTTCTCAGAAACAGTTATAAAGTTTTGGTTTATTGGCAAAATGATATTGCTTCCTATTTTCTTCATTTGTGCAACAATCGTATAAGCTGCTGCATCATCCATTAACATTTTTCCATTACCAGTTAACTTTTCTGTATTCATTAATCCGGTAATGTATGCAGCCATTCTATGTTCTTCTGTTACAACCCTTCCTCCCTTAAACTTAGAAGCATGTTTAATGGTAGAAAAAAAGAACCGCTCTTCTCTATCACTTGTTTTTTTGAAATAATAAATACCCGTAAAAATATTTAATAATGTTACCATCATAATAATGGGGTACATTTTTCTACTGGTATATTTCTTACCAGTATAGTAATAAATTCCAATCAACGCAAGCACCAGAAATATCATATAATATTCTACTGTTAAATAAGTTTGATTATCTAAAAGTATGATGCCAATTAAAATAAAAGGTGATATAAGTGTTAGCAATTCATACAATCTTCCTTTAAAAATAAAGAATACCAGAATCATTAAAGGAGTAATGGCCAAAAGATATCCCTGAAAAACAATTTGTGTTTGAGCTAATATATTGGTACCAATAAAACTGTGAATCATTTGTTTGGTATTATCGGCTCCAGTGAAAATATTACCAAGAGTTTCTGTTCCAGTAATACTCCAGTTTGCATATTGACTGGTTAAGAAATAAGTTGCATTACCAGCATGAACCTGATTTAGCAATCTAAAAAGATAAATAGCACCCAGTGGTAATAAAAACAGGATAATATAAATTGCAACAGTTCTGTTTGTAAGTTTACGTCTTTGTGATCGATTATTCACTGATTCGTAATACTGAATAATTGGAGAACCAAATTTTGCCTGCTTTAAACCCTCTAATGAAACTAACACCACAAATGGAAGCAAGGCTAGCAACAACCAAATAAAGTTGTAATTACAAAATACCAGGCAGGTAAGGTAAATACTACCCATTGATAAAGAAAAAGTAGTTTGGGTTTTATAGTAAACAAACAAACTTCTAAACAACAAATAAAAGAAAAGTAATACCAGAGCAATGCCTCTACCCGATGTTCCTGCATATATAAATCCAGGATGGAATACAAAAAGCAAGCACAACATTGGAATGAAGAGTCTGCGTTGCAAATTAGATTTTGAAAAATCCTGTAACAACAAAAAGAACAAAAGCGTTGTAAAAGTTGCTGATGCCAGAATAGGAGCAAAAGGATATCCGAACAATGAAAAAGCTACTGTTGATAAAAATATCAAAGAAGGAAATGTAGTACCTAGCGTTAATAAGGTATTATCTCTTGCTTCAAAAAGCAGACGAGATTTTTCTGCAAGAAATAATGATTCTGAATGTTCGTAACCAGAACGATGCATCACCCAGGCCACAATTAAATAGTAGCTAAGCAATAGTATTGCTAATAAAGCAGGAACATATTTTCTTAAAAATACCATAGCTTTTATATTGCCGGTGCAGCAGTTGCAGAAGATTGCTTGCTAAGACCGTGATTAGTTTTTTCCCAATAAAAAGGTTTATAAATCAGCTGCCATAATCCTTTATAAGCAGCTATTGAGTGCATCAACCAATAAACAGGATTTAACGCAGAGAACAGTATTAACTCGTAATAACGACGTTTGAACACAGCCATCATATTGATGTAAATCATCAACACATTCCCTGCAACGAAGTTGAAAATAGCGAAATACAAAATCCAATCTGGAAATAATGTTTTAATACCCGTGATATTGAATATTAGATACACAAAGAAGAATAACAACAAGATTGGATACACCAGAAATGTAATAGCAGTGCCACCAATAAAGAAATTAAATCCAAAGAAACCACCCCACCCAATACGACGAATCAGATGCACTGGATTTCTCATATGCACTAAGTATGTTTGCATGTAACCTTTAATCCATCTGCTTCTTTGACGAATCCAATTAAAAGGTTCATTGTTTGCCTCTTCATAAGTTGTACTTCTTACAATACCAATTTTGTATTGTTTATCGTAAACACGTACACCCAAATCTGCATCTTCAGTAACATTAAACGGATCCCAAGAACCCAGCTCTATAAGTTTTTCTAATTTAAAGTGGTTACTTGTACCTCCCAAAGGAATAGGAATATCAAGTGTTTCAAGCCCCGGTAGCATGTAATCAAACCAATAAGAATATTCCAGCGTAAACATTCTTGTTAACAGGTTTTCATTACGATTGAAATAATTTAAAGCCCCTTGAACCACCACATATTCTTTAGGTAATTTACTAAACATTAAATATGCTTTTTTCAACTGCCAGGTATCAGGAATATCTTCAGCATCATAAATGGTTAACAACTCTCCACGAGAGAAAAATAAACCATAGTTACATGCTTTAGGTTTTGTTTTAGGCATCATAAAAGGAATAACAATTACCTCGAAATTTGCAGGGAAGTCTAGTGATTTCACGGCATTCAAGGTTTTGTCATCATCTTCTTCAATCAATAATTTTACGTCTAATTTTTCTGGAGGATAGTTTAGACCACGTAAATTCCAAATCAGTTTACGAATTAATTTATCCTCTTTATACACAGGTAGTAATATTGTATAAACAGGAACATCTTCATTTTTTACTGCACCCAATTCTTCAATTGAAACATCATCGTGCAATTCAGATTGAGATCCTTTAAGTGCGAGGTATAATTTAAAAAGAATAGATCCTAAGAAAGCAAAACTAGCTAGAAAATTAAGTACTATTATAGTGGGAATAGTGTAAACAAATAATGCAATAACAGATAGTGCTATGAACGAGAAAAGAGCAATAAGTTGTGGATCTGTGAAGGTAATATGACCAGAACTTGTTGGGTCTTTCTTCATCAGACTATATACTGATTCGTTTACCAAATCTCTACCACGCAACTTATGCACCATCCAGGTAATATCCAAGTCATCACCAGCAACTAACTTCACATTCGTTCTAAACTTTACCATCAAACTGTTGGCAAGTTTTTCATCGAAAGGATCGGCGGCAGCCACTAATAGGCTGCCATCGAAATCCTGTTTAAGAGGTATATATAAGTATGAATTAAGGTGATGAATATCGCATTGATTCAAATATGCTTCATCAATCTCATAATTCCTAACATCAACAATTTCCTTTCCTTCGTTTTTTAAAAAAGCTACATAGTTTCTACGAGTAAGAAATCCAAAACAAAGAGCAACTTTAATAGGTGCGTAGCTGTAAGTAGTAGCTATTGAGTCTACTTCTTTTAGTTTTTCAGCATCAAACTTGCGTTGAGATGCCATTATATCTATTGCACTACGAGTCATATTATTGCTTTCAAATAAGGATGAATTATCTATCTCTTGTTTTATCTTCTATTCAAAAAGGAATA
>CANGOT010000013.1 GCA_947455425.1 Chitinophagaceae bacterium
GATTCAAAAAGCAGCAAGAGATTTTGCTCAGAATGAATGTCTACCTGGAGTTATTGAACGCGATGAACTTCAGAGATTTCCCAAGGAACAAATAGAAAAATTAGCAGATTTAGGCTTTATGGGAATAATGGTTAACCCAGATTACGGGGGTAGTGGAATGGATTCAGTAAGCTATGTGTTAGCAATGGAAGAGCTGAGTAAAGTTGATGCAAGTACAAGTGTTTGTGTTAGCGTAAACAATAGCTTAGTTTGTTATGGCTTAGAGAAGTTTGGAAATGAAGATCAAAAGAGAAAATATTTAACCCCACTTGCACAAGGCAAAAAAGATGGGGAATTATACATTGGTGCTTTTTTGTTAAGTGAACCAGAGGCTGGTAGTGATGCCACTTCTCAACAAACAACTGCAGAAGATAAAGGAGATTATTATTTATTAAACGGTACAAAAAACTGGATTACAAACGGTTCTTCAGCATCAGTTTACTTAGTAATGGCTCAAACAGATGTTTCTAAAGGACACAAAGGAATTAATTGTTTAATTGTTGAAAAAAATACTCCAGGAGTTGTTGTTGGTGCAAAAGAAAATAAATTAGGTATAAGAGGAAGTGATACGCATACCATCATGTTCAACGATGTAAAAGTACCGAAAGAAAATAGAATAGGAGAAGATGGTTTCGGTTTTTCGTTTGCTATGAAAACATTATCTGGAGGCCGTATTGGTATAGCATCTCAGGCCTTAGGCATCGCTAGTGGTGCTTATGAATTAGCATTGAAATATTCAAAAACCCGTAAAGCATTTGGTAAAGAAATTTCTCAGCATCAGGCGATACAATTCAAGTTGGCGGATATGGCAACTAGAATAGAGGCAGCTCGTTTGCTTTGCTTGAAAGCAGCCTGGGAAAAAGACAATGGTTTGAATTATGATTTGAGCAGTAGTATGGCTAAAGTTTTTGCCAGTGAGACAGCCATGTGGGTTACTGTAGAAGCTGTTCAAATCCACGGTGGATATGGATTTGTAAAGGAGTATCATGTTGAGCGTTTAATGCGAGATGCAAAAATTACACAGATATATGAAGGCACTAGCGAGGTACAGCGAATTGTGATTGGAAGAAGCATATTAAAATAACATAAAAAAGGAAGCATTTACTGCTTCCTTTTTTATTGGAATAATTAATGTATGTGGTTAAACTTTTATTAGTCCCAAAGTTTTCAACTATCTGGCACTATAAATTAAATATGATATGCCTGACCTACTTTTGATTCATAAAACATTTAATTGATATGTGTACTATAAAAAAAATAGCCTTTTTTGTAATGCTAGCATCTTTTATTGCCTGCAATAATCCTGCACCTAAGCCGGTAGTGAAAAAAGATTCAGTAGTTGCAGTTCCTCAGGCAAAAGCTGGAGATCCAATGAAGTTGGACAGTAGTAAAAGATATATTTATTTAACATGGGACGATTCACCTCAGCCTCCAGGAACAACTGTTAGCAAAAATGTTTTTCATCAACAAGGTGTTAAGGCTACTTTCTTCGTTGTTGGAAGTAATCAGGTTGGCCCATACAAAACCAGAATTGTAGATAGCTTACGAAATGGCTATCCAGAGTTTTTAATGGCAAATCATAGTTTTTCTCATGCAAAAATTAATGGAAAAGATAACTATTCTTTATTTTACAAACGTGCTGATAGTGCTGTTGTTGATTTTTTAAAGAATGAAAAGGAATTGCAAGTAGGCGTTAAAATCATTCGTTTGCCAGGCAATAATTCTTGGGTTGGTAAGGGCAAAATACAAGGACCAAAATCAACATTGGAAGTTTGCAAACGCCTTGATTCATTGGGCTACAAAGTAATTGGTTGGGATATTGAATGGAATCAAAACAAAACAGTGCCAAAGGAATCTGTTGATGAAATGGTAAAAAAAGTCAACGAAAAATTTGAGAGTGGTTATACTTTTGAGCAAAATTGCTTGGTAATACTTTCACATGATAGATTGTTTGCCAAACCACAATATGCAGATTCTTTAAACAAATTCATTAGCATTCTAAAAAAAGATCCAAGAAACGTTTTTGAAACTATTGATCATTATCCATTAGCAATGAGAAAGTAGGTTTAATATTTTGTTCTCAAAACAAAATATTAAACTTTTTATTTCTTTAGAATCTATGATATACATTTGCGTAGTTATAATATGCAGCAACTGATTTTATCTATCAAAAAGGGATTGTTAATTATCCTTGCAATACAAGTCATCAATCTTGGCTTATTTGCACAGGATTTGCCCAATGCTATAGTAGATGGACAGGAGCAAAATGTTATTAATTCAATCACTGAATATATTGCTGAGATGTTATTGGATAAGGCAAATGCATTTCCTGAAGAACATCAGAATGGACACGATAAAACACCTGCTGCCCACCATTTTAAGATTCAACTTTTTGAGTGTAGTAAGTCAACTCCAAACACTTTCAATATCCCTTTAGCAATTACTCAAAGCAAAATAAACTATGGCGTTCTATCAGAAAACTCTTTTAGAGATTATATCGCCGAAATAACTCCACCGCCCCCTAAAGCATAGCATTCTCTAACTATTGCTTATCACACTTTTTTTATTTTATTGTTTGTCCTTTACAAGTTATTGAAAGTAATCTGCTTTGTCGGCTTATTTTTTAATAAGATTATTTGTATGTAAGTGTCTATAATCAATCCAATAAAAGCATATTTCAATTTTAAATATCAATTATATGTATAATAAAAAATCAATAATCATTTTATCAGCCATATTCGTATTGTTGGCTTGTAAGCACAAGGAAGAAGAAAAAGTAGTGGCTGCAAAATTCACGGTTACCTGTCCTCTAGAAATGGATACTACAATTACAAAAGATTATATCGCTCAGATTCAATCTCTTCAAAACATAGAGATAAGAGCCCAAGTGAAAGGTTATTTGGAGGGTATTAATATAGATGAAGGTAGATATGTTAGTGCTGGGCAGGTTTTGTTTAATATAATGCCTAAGATGTATGAAGCAGAAATGCTAAAGCAAAAAGCTGAAGTAAAAACGGCTGAGATTGAATTAGCCAATACTAAAAATCTTGTTGAAAAAAATATAGTTTCAAAGGCTGAATTAGCCGTTTCCCAGGCTAAGTTGGAACAGCAAAAAGCAGAACTTGCAAAAGCGGAATTGGATTTATCTTTTACTAAGATAAAAGCTCCTTTTGATGGTATCATTGACAGAATAAAATTTAAAAAAGGAAGCCTCATTGATGAAGGTGGTTTGCTGACAACTTTATCAAATAACAAAGAGGTTTTTGCCTACTTTAATTTATCTGAAACTGAATATTTAGATTTCAAGAATCACAAAAGTGATGAACATCAAAAAGTGAGTTTAATACTTGCGAATGGTGATATGCATAAATTCAAGGGAGAGGTAGAAACTATTGAAGGTGAGTTTGATAACGAAACAGGAAACATAGCTTTTAGAGCTAAATTCCCTAACCCTGATTTATTGTTGAAGCATGGCGAAACTGGAAAAGTTAGAATGACTTTGCCATTGAAAAATGCTCTCATTATCCCTCAAAAATGTACCTATGAACTGCAAGATAAAATTTATGTTTATGTAGTAGAGAAGGACAATAAACTCAAAGCAAAAGCTATCACCATTAAGCAAAAACTTTCTAATTTATATATAGTCAACAGTGGTTTAGATGTAACTGATAAAATACTATTAGATGGATTGCAAAGTGCTAAAGAGGATGAAATAATAACTGCAGAATTTATACCTGCTAAAGAGGTTATAGCTAACCTTCAGTTGATAAAATAATTTTTTATTGTTGATAGTTGAAATCTGGAATTTCATTCTATTGACCATTTAATCATCTAGCAAAATTCAAATAGGATGTTTAGTAAATTTATACAACGACCGGTTTTATCGATAGTCGTTTCTTTAATAATTGTTTTTCTAGGATTTCTGGCATTGTTAAAATTGCCTGTAACTCAGTTCCCATCAATATCTCCACCCAAAGTAAACATTAATGCCGAGTACCCTGGAGCGAATGGAGAATTGATGATTAAAAGTGTTGTAATACCATTGGAACGTGCTTTAAATGGTATACCTGGAATGAAATATATAGCATCAGATGCTGGTAATGATGGTACTGCGAGTATTCAAGTAATATTTGAATTAGGAACTGATCCTAACATTGCCAGTGTTCAAGTACAAAACAGGGTTGCAGCTGTAGTAAATAAATTACCTCCAATAGTTGTACGTGAAGGAGTGAAAATAACCCGAGAAGAATCGAATATGTTAATGTACATTAATCTGTACAGCAACGATCCAGCATTAGATGTTAACTTCTTGTACAACTTTGCTGATATTAACCTGTTAACTGAACTTAAAAAAATTGATGGAGTTGGCTTTGCAGATGTTTTAGGTGATAGAGAGTATTCAATGAGAGTTTGGTTGAAACCGGATAGGATGTTTGCTTATAAAATTTCATCAGATGATGTAATGAAAGCCTTGGGAGAACAAAGTTTTGAAGCATCTCCAGGTAGATTAGGTGAAGCAAGTGGTAAACAATCACAAGCATTTGAATATGTTTTAAAATACAGTGGTCGATTTACTAAGAAAGAAGACTACGAGAATATTATTATAAAAAGCCAAACTGATGGGCAATTACTGCGTCTTAAAGATATTGCCAATGTTGAATTTGGTAATGCTTATTATGATTTATATTCTAAATTAAATGGCAAGCCTTCTGCCGCTATTGTAATTAAGCAATCTTATGGTAGCAATGCAAGTGAGGTTATTAAACATATCAAAGAAAAATTAGAGGAAATCAAAAAAAGTTCTTTCCCAAAAGGAATGGACTATCAGGTTGGATATGATGTTTCAACTTTCCTGGATGCCTCAATTGAAAAAGTTGTGCATACTTTAGTAGAAGCTTTTCTTTTGGTATCATTGGTTGTATTTTTATTTTTAGCTGATTGGCGTTCTACACTAATTCCAGCAATAGCTGTACCTGTATCATTAATAGGTACTTTCTTCTTTATGCAGTTGTTTGGCATCACACTAAACCTTATTACATTATTTGCTTTGGTATTAGCAATTGGTATTGTAGTAGATGATGCGATTGTAGTAGTAGAAGCTGTTCATGCAAAGATGGAGCAACACCATTGTAGTCCACTAAAAGCAACACAAATGGCTCTCAAAGAAATTGGTGGTGCTATTGTGGCAATAACATTGGTAATGGCTGCTGTATTTATACCAGTTTCGTTTATGAATGGTCCAGTAGGCATTTTCTATAGGCAGTTTTCTGTTACAATGGCTACAGCTATTATTCTTTCTGGTATAGTTGCACTAACATTTACACCTGCATTATGTGCAATGATTTTAAAAGACACTCATGGAAAGCCCAAAAGAAAAACTTTCTTAAACAGATTTTTGACTGGGTTTAACAATTGGTTTAATAGATTAAACGACCGATACAAAAATTTGGTAGGTATTATCGTTAACAGACGGGTATTAACATTTGTTACGCTAATTTTATTTTGTATTGGCACTTGGGGCATTAGTTCAAAAGTACCATCAGGCTTTATTCCCAATGAAGATCAGGGTATATTTTATGCCATCATTCTAACACCTCCAGGATCTACCCTAGAACGTACCGATGATGTGGCAGGTCAACTGCAAAAAGTTGCTGCTACAATTCCTGAAATAAAGTCAGTATCCTCAATGGCAGGTTATGAAATTTTAAGTGAAGGAACAGGATCCAATTCTGGTAGTTTGTTAATTAACCTGAAAGATTGGAGTCAGAGAAAACGGTCTATGTCTGAAATAATGAAAGATTTAGAAGAAAAAGCAAAGGATATTAAAGGGGCAAGTATTGAGTTTTTTCCACCACCAGCTGTGCCAGGTTATGGTGCTGCAGGGGGATTTGAATTACGCGTAGTTGATAAAATAGGTACTGGAGATTATAAGTTAATGGAAACTGTTACCAAAGACTTCGTCAACGAATTAAATAAACGCAAAGAACTATCTTCTGTATTTACATTTTATAGTGCTAGTTTCCCACAATATCTATTGGTTGTAGATAATGATAAAGCTGAGCAGAAGGGGGTATCTATAGGCAATGCTTTAGATAATCTTTCTACATTAGTTGGTAGTAACTACGAAACCAATTTTATTAAGTACGATAGACAGTATAAAGTAATGGTACAAGCATTACCACAATATAGGGTTACACCAGAAGATATTTTAAAACTATATGCTAAAAATGAAAAGGGAGAAATGGTGCCATACAGTGCCTTTATGCACTTTGAAAAAGTATTCGGATTATCAGAAATCACTCGGCATAACTTATTTAATTCATCAGAAGTGAGCGGTGGGCCTGCACAAGGGTATAGTAGTGGAACAGCGATGAATGCTATTACCGAAGTGGCAGCAAAATCTTTACCCAAAGGTTTTGGTTTTGAGTGGGCTGGTATTTCTTTGGATGAGTCTCGACAAGGCAATCAAGCCATTTATATTTTCCTGATTTCATTGGTGTTTGTATACTTGGTTTTATCAGCACAGTACGAAAGTTTTGTGTTGCCATTACCAATATTATTATCATTACCAGTCGGAATTTTCGGAGCATTCTTTTTACTGCAAGTATTAGGGTTAGAGAATAATATTTATGCTCAGATTGCGATGGTTATGTTGATAGGTATTTTGGGTAAAAATGCAGTATTGATTGTTGAATTTGCAGTACAGAGACACAGAGCTGGGGCATCTGCAAAACAAGCTGCAATTGATGGGGCAAGTGCAAGATTACGTCCAATTTTAATGACCTCATTTGCATTCATTGCGGGATTAATTCCATTGGTTTTTGCAACGGGTCCAGGTGCCATTGGAAATAGAACTATAGGTGCTGCTGCAGCCGGTGGAATGCTTTTTGGAACTGTGTTTGGCGTTCTTATAGTTCCTGGTTTGTATTACATTTTTGCAAAAATTTCTGAGAAACATATTTTAGTAGAAGACGAAGAGGAAAATCCTTTGTCTGAAGCAATTGAAAGTAATCATTAAAAGAACACAATTATTCACACCTCGCTTCAATGAGAATAATAATCTTTACTCAAAATGTGCAGTGACAACAAATAACATTTTATGAAAAAAATAGGTTTAATATTTTTAGTTTTTACAGCTGCCTGTAAAGTGCCGGCTATTTTACAAGTAGACAATAAACAAGTTGTACCTACAACTTTCAATCAATCAAAAGATAGCATCAATTCAGCAGATATGAATTGGAAAATATTTTTTGCTGATCCTTACCTTGTTGCTTTAATTGATACGGCTCTAAAAAATAATTTTGAAGTGCTTTCCACTTTTCAAGATATAGAAATAGCAAAAAATAGTATTAGAATAAAGCATGGAGATTTATTGCCAAAAGTCAATGCTGCTGTGGGTTTGGGTCTTGAGAAAACTGCTCGATATACAGCTCAAGGTGCTGGTAACGCATCTACAGATATTACACCAGGAACCGAAGTTCCAGAGCCACTTACAGATATTTTCTTGGGATTTAGGGCTAGTTGGGAAGCAGATATTTGGGGCAAGTTACACAATGCTAAAAAAGCTGCTGTTATAAGGTATTTAAAAAGTGTTGAAGGTAAAAATTTTATTGTAACCAATTTGATTGCTGAAATAGCCAATTCATATTATGAATTGTTGTCTCTGGATAATCAACTTGACATCATTCATCAGGCAATTGATTTGCAAAAAAATCAGCTTGAAATATTGAAGGTACAAAAAGAAGCTGCAGTGGCTACAGAGCTTGCTGTTAAACAGTTTGAAGCCCAGGTTTATAATTCACAAAGTCAGGAATTTGATATTCAACAAAAAATTACTGAAGCTGAAAATAAGATAAACTTTTTATTAGGTCGTTTTCCTAAAAATGTTGATCGTGATAAAACAAAATTTACCTCTCAGGTTCTAAAAAATGTTCAATTAGGAATTCCATCTCAATTATTGCAAAACAGACCAGATATTAAACAAGCAGAATTGGAATTGCAAGCAGCTAAACTAGATGTAAAAATAGCCCGTGCCGAATTTTATCCTTCAGTTGGTATTACTGGTATGTTAGGTTTGAATGGATTTAAACCAAAATATGTGTTACCTACTATGGACAATCTTGCATTTTCTCTAGCTGGCGACTTGGTAGCTCCAATCATCAACAGAAATGCCATACAAGCAGAATTTAGAAATGCAAGTGCTAATCAAATCTCAGCAATGTATGAATATCAAAAAGCAATTCTAAATGGGTATATTGAAGTATATAATCAAATGTCTGGTATAGAGAACCTAAATAAATATTACACTTTAAAAAATAAAGAAGCCGAAACCCTTACTGCATCTATAGACATTGCAAAAGATTTATTCAAATATGCTCGAGCAAACTATCTGGAGGTGTTGACTGTTCAACGGGATGCTTTGTCTGCAAAACTTGAATTAGTTGAAGCAAAAAAAAATCAGTTTATTGCTGCAATTAATATTTATAAAGCATTGGGTGGTGGTTGGAAATAATTTTTTGTAAGGCAGCATTAACCCTAAATTTGCTCTGTGAAAAAAATAGTGGCAATATTATTAATTGGTACCTACCTGTTTTCATCAACAGAGTTAGCTCAATTATTAAAATTGCCAGTATTGGTTGAACATTACAAAGAGCATAAGCTTCAAAATCCAACCATTACTTTCTGGGGCTTTTTAAATCTGCATTATAACAATGGAAATAAGATGGACGATGATTATGATAAAGATATGAAGCTCCCTTTTAAAACAGTTTCAGATATTGCATCCTCATTTGTTTCAAGTGTGCCGCCTAGTACTTTTTCAGTAGCACCACAACCCGATCTTGAATACACTATTATAAAGCAGAAATATTCTTATTCTTCTAATTTACTACTTCCTATGTTCAGTGCCAGTATTTGGCAACCTCCAAAGTACTGTTAATATATATTAGCTGCTTTTTGCAGTAACTCTCTAGATAAAAGTTATTGAAAAGTAACTTGAATATTTATCATAATAACATTAACAATGCTTAATAGAATTATTCATTTTTCTATTAAAAATAAACTAATTATTGGTTTGTTTTTAATGGCTTTGATAGGCTATGGTTCCTATCAATTTACACAACTACCCATAGATGCAGTGCCAGATATTACCAACAATCAAGTGCAGGTAATAACAGTGGCTCCATCATTTGGTGCAACCGATATTGAAAGACTCGTGACTTTTCCTATTGAACAAGCAAACAACAATATTGCCGGGTTAAAAGAAATAAGAAGTTTCTCTCGATTTGGACTATCGCTAGTCACCATTGTATTTGATGATGAAACGAATGTGTATTGGGCTCGGCAACAAGTAGCTGAGAGATTGCAACAAGTGCAAAGTCAAATTCCTCAAGGTATTGGAACACCTACATTAGGTCCTATAACAACAGGTTTGGGGGAAATTTATCAATATGTTATCAAGAATAAAATTGGGTATGAAAACAAGTTCAGTATAACCGATTTAAGAACCATGCAAGACTGGATTGTGCGACGACAATTGTTGGGTGTGAAGGGTGTTGCAGAAGTAAGCAGTTTTGGTGGAAAATTAAAACAATATCACTTAGAAATAGATCCCAATAAATTGCAGTCTTATAACATCAATATCAGTGATGTTTTTAAAGCATTAGAAAATAATAATCAAAATACCGGAGGTGCTTATATAGAAAAAGGACCCACTGTTTTGTATATTAGAAGTGAAGGTTTGATTGGTAATATTGATGATATAAACAATATTGCTATCAAAAACTTGTCAAGTGGAAACCCTTTATTTATAAGGGATGTAGCCGAAGTTAAAATTGGAAGTGCAGTAAGATATGGAGCCATGTGTTATAATGATGATGGCGAAGTAGCTGGTGCCGTAGTCATGATGTTGAAAGGTGCTAATAGTAGTGAGGTCATTAAAAATGTGAAAGAAAGAATTCAGCAAATACAAAAAACTTTGCCAGAAGGTGTGGTGTTAGAACCCTTTTTAGACAGAACAAAAATGGTAAACAATGCCATTAGCACAGTAGAAAAAAACTTGTTTGAAGGGGCTTTGATTGTAGTATTTGTTTTGGTGCTTTTTCTTGGAAATTTCAGAGCTGGTTTTTTAGTAGCTTCAGTTATTCCTTTAGCAATGCTATTTGCTATAATATTAATGAATTTGTTCGGGGTCAGTGGCAATTTAATGAGTCTTGGAGCATTAGATTTTGGGTTGATTGTTGATGGTGCTGTAATTATTGTAGAAGGGGTCATGCATACACTTACTCATAGCAAAAAATTTGCTTCAATTAATAAACTCAGCCAGGCGACCATGGATGAAGAAGTAAACAAAGCAGCTGGTAAAATGATGAATAGTGCAGTGTTTGGTCAAATAATTATTTTGGTTGTTTACTTGCCAATTTTTACGCTTCAAGGCATCGAGGGAAAAATGTTTAAGCCAATGGCACAAACAGTTGCATTTGCTTTATTGGGGGCATTCGTATTATCATTAACCTATGTTCCAATGATGAGTGCAGTAATCTTGAGTAGAAAAATAAAACACCAACCAAACTTTTCGGATAGGTTGATGCAAAAGGTGGAACGAATTTATCAAACCGTATTAAGTAAAGTTATTAACTTTCCTAAGACTGTATTAGCCAGTGTTTTTATATTATTCATTCTTTCAGTAATGCTATTATTGTCACTGGGTGGTGAGTTTATTCCTGCACTGGAAGAGGGCGATTTTGCTGTAGACACAAGGGTTTTAACAGGAAGCAATTTATCAACCACTATAGCTAATACACAAAAAGCTGCACATGTTTTAAAATCAAAATTTAGTGAAGTTGAAAAAATTGTTACAAAAATTGGAAGTGGTGAAGTGCCAACCGACCCAATGCCAATGGAAGCCAGTGATATGATGGTGATTTTGAAAGACAAGAAAGAATGGAAAAATGCAAAAACATTTAATGAACTGTCAGAGAAGATGAGTAAAGCACTGGAAGAAATTCCAGGAATTACTGCTGGATTTCAATTTCCGGTGCAGATGCGTTTTAATGAATTAATGACTGGAGCAAGGCAGGATGTTGTGTGCAAAATATTTGGAGAAGATTTAGATACCTTATCAAAATATGCAAATGTGTTAAGTAACATATCTGGTAAAGTTGAAGGAATAAAAAATATTTATGTTGAACCAATATTAGGCAATCCACAACTTGTAATAAAGTACAACAGAAGTGCTTTAGCACAGTTTAATCTGAATATAAATGATGTAAACAAAATTGTTAATACATCTTTGGCAGGTCAAACAGCAGGAATTGTATTTGAAGGTGAAAAGAGATTTGATCTTGTAGTAAAAATTAAAAACGAACTTAAGAAAAATCTACAGAATATCAATAGCATTTTAATTCCAACACCCAATGGCACACAAGTACCCTTACAACAAATTGCTGATGTTTCAGAAGTTGAAAGCCCGAATCAAATACAGCGGGAAGACGCAAAAAGAAGAATCGTTGTTGGCTTCAACGTAAAAAATGTAGATGTGGAAACAGTGGTGCATCAACTGCAGGAAAAAGTAAATACAAGTCTTAAACTTCCTTCAGGATATTACGTTACTTATGGAGGCTCTTTTGAAAACTTAAATGCAGCTAAACAAAGGTTATTAATTGCTGTTCCCGTTTCATTATTGCTGATATTCTTTCTATTATATTTCACGTTTAATTCTGTAAAACAAGGATTATTAATTTACACGGCAATTCCATTGTCAGCAATAGGTGGCATTTTATTTTTAGCATTGCGAAGTATGCCTTTTAGCATTAGTGCGGGTATTGGTTTTATTGCATTATTTGGCGTGTCTGTATTAAACGGAATTGTTTTAATTGCAGAGTTTAACAGATTAAAGCAAGATGGGCTAACAGATATTAAACGTATTATTTTAATGGGAACAAAAATTAGATTAAGACCAATTTTAATGACTGCCTTTGTTGCATCATTAGGGTTTTTCCCAATGGCAATGAGTAATGGTGCAGGAGCCGAAGTGCAGCGTCCACTTGCAACAGTAGTGATTGGAGGCTTATTAATAGCTACATTTTTAACCTTGTTTGTATTGCCTATTTTGTATTGGTTTGCTGAGGGTGGATTAAAGCAAATAAAAGGTCAGAAAATAATGACTGTTATTTTATCAATATGCTTTAGTGTAACATTTCTTACTCATGCAAATGCACAACAAACAATTTCTCTAAAAACTGCTATTGATAGTGCATTGCGAAATAACCTTGCTGTGAAAAATGAACAACTAAAGGCTCAATATCAGCAAGTTTTAATAGGTAGCTCAGCTAATATTGGTTCAACTAATTTCAGCATTGAATATGGGCAAATAAATAGTGTCTACAATGACACAAGGTTTTCATTGTCTCAAGGAATTGCTTTGCCAAAAGTATATCAACGACAAAAGAAATTACTAACTTCAGAATGGAATAATGCTTTGCTGAATGTAAAGGTAAATGAGCTGGTGCTAAAGAAACAGGTAACAGAATTGTATTATCATTGGCAATACCTTTTGCAAAAGCAATATCTATTAAATAAACTTGATAGTATTTATCAAAATTTTTATGAAGCTGTAAAAAGTAAACTTCAAAAAGGCGAAACCAATATCTTGGAAAAATCCTATGCAGAAACTAATTTGATGAACATAACAATTCAAAAAAATAGTATTGACGAAGATTTAAAAATTGCACAACTTCAATTTCAGTTGCTTTTAAATACAAGAATTGCCTATTCTATTTTGCCTGATGATAGCCCTTTAACAATTACCCAATTGCTCGACACTAATAAGTTGCAGTTGCACCCGGCCATGCAACAAGTGTCGCAGAAAAAGGAAATAGCACAAGCTATGATAGGGGTTGAGAAAAGTAAATTGCTGCCAGAATTTTCTTTAGGCTACAATAATACCAGCATCAAAGGCATTGGAGCAGATGATGCCTATTATTCAAGTTCAAAAAGGTTTGGTAGTGTTCAGGTAGCAATGGCAATTCCTGTTTTCACAAATGCTCAAAAAGCCAGGATTAAAAGTAGTGAAGTGAATCTTAAGGTTGTTGAAACAACAACTCAAATTGAGTTGAAGAACTTTCAATCAGCTTATCAGATTGCATTGGCAAACTATAATAAATATTTAAAAAATGTTGAGCTAATAAAGTCTGCTGGATTGGGGAATGCTGATATTATCAGGTCTTCAGCTAATTTGCAACTAGCTAATGGAAACATTAATTACATAGAATGGGGACAGCTAATTCATCAAGCCATTAGCATTGAGAATGATTATATCGAAACTGTTAAAAGCCTAAATGATGCTGCTTTACAGGTCAATTATTTCATCAATTAATTAAATTAAAAATGAAAAAATATATTATCGCAGGATGCATTATCGCGGCATTTGCTTGCAACAATAAAAAGAAAGAAGCTTTAGCTGAAACAAACGAGAATATTAATACTACTACACTTACTGCAAAGCAACAAGCTGCTATTGGTATTGAGCTGGGTAAACTTTCAAAGAAATCTATATCAACTATTTTAAAGGTAAATGGTAAAATTGATGTGCCACCACAAAATATGATTTCTGTTTGTATGCCATTGGGTGGTTTTTTAAAATCAACCAAACTATTGCCAGGTATGCATATAGCCAAAGGTGAAGTAATTGCTGTAATGGAAGATCAGCAATACATTCAGTTGCAACAAGACTATCTTTTGTCGAAAACAAAACTAGCGTATTTAGAAAATGAATATCAGCGACAAAAAGATTTGAATAAAACAAAAACTACCAGCGATAAGGTATTGCAACAAACAGAGGCTGAATATAAATCGCAGAAAATAGTTATAGGAGCATTAGCCGAAAAACTGAAGCTGATTAATTTGAATCCAGATAAGCTTACTGAGTCGAATATTTCACACACCATAAACATATATGCAACCATTGATGGTTTTGTAACAAAAGTAAACGTGAATATTGGTAAATATGTAGCTGCCACAGATGTGATGTTTGAGTTGGTGAACCCCAATGATATTCACCTTAACTTAAAAGTTTTTGAGAAAGATATACCATCAATTTTTATAGGACAAAAAGTAAAGTGTTTTACTAATCATCAACCACAAAAAAAATATGCCTGTGAGATTATTCTAATTGGAAAAGATATTAATAATGATAGAAATACAGATGTACATTGCCACTTTGAAACCTATGATAAAACGCTTATTCCAGGTACTTACATGAATGCTGAGGTGGAGGTGAAGAGCGATAACGCTTTTGTATTACCAGAAGAAGCAATAGTGGAATATCAATCAAAGAGATATTTGTTTATAAAAGATATAAATGATTCATATAAAATGGTAGAAGTGAGTGTGGGAGTTCTTGAAAACGGTTTTGTTGAAATAATAAATGCAGAAAGTATTAAAGGAAAAGTAGTTGTAATAAAAGGTGCTTATTCTTTATTGATGAGTATTAAAAACAAGCAAGAAGAATAATTTATTATAAGTACAGAACTATTCATATTTATTTAGTGTCGGTAATGCCTTCTTTGATAGAGTTATTTTTTTGATTTGCTTCCATAAAAATATCCCTTAAAATCATGAAGGCATTATCTTCTAATGCAAGCCTGTTCGCTTGATTCGCTAATATTTCTTCAATCTTTTTAAATGATTTACTAAACTCTTGTCCTTCTTTATAATGAAATTCGTGTGTTACATCACCAAATACATCTTGAATTTTTGTGCGTATCTGAATTTCACAAATAATATCAATAGAAGATAAAAGTGCATTGCTTTTACCACTGTTTAACCTGTCGTAAGAAATATCAGTGAGTAAATGAATTGAGCGATAACCAGACTCTTTGGGGTGCTTGATATAGTCTTTAACAGTTTCCTTGTGTACTTTAAATTGCTTGGATGAATTGATGTAATCATATACACCATAGCAATCATTTAAAAACCAGCAAACAATTCTTGCTCCAATTAAATCTCCTGCTATTTCAGTGAGGTAGTTAAAATTTTGCCAATTACTTTTCTCTAGTTTTTTTAGAAAACTCTTCAATGATTTAACCCTTGTTGTAATTTTTATAGACTCCTTTGGAATATTATTCTTTTGAGCATAAGCCAATGCTATTTGGTTTAGCTTGGTGTCTAGCAATTGTCTTATTAAATCAAGCTCCTCGCCATACATATCAAAAAAACGAATAGCTTTATCGGTTAAAATCTTTTTTCTTTCCTCGATGCTTTTATGTTCGTTTGCTTTATTACTCATTTAAAAATTTATACAAATATAAAAAGATGAATTATATAGTTTTGGCAATCATTTCAGCAACTCTTTCACCATCCATGGCAGCACTTACAATACCTCCAGCATATCCAGCACCTTCTGCACATGGATACAAGTTTTTGATTTGAGGATGTTGCAATGTATCTGCATCTCGTGGAATTCTGATAGGAGAGGAGGTTCTGCTTTCTGTTGCAACAACCACTGCTTCATTGGTATAATATCCTTTCATTCTTTTACCAAAAGCTTTAATGCCTTCTTGCAAGGCAGTATGAATAAAATTGGGTAACACATCTTTCATATTGCAAGCTTTAAGTCCTGGTAAATAAGAACAATCTGGTAAATCCTTTGATAGTTTTCCTTCACAAAAATCTACCACTCTTTGTGCAGGAGCCACTAAATTACCACCACCCATTTTAAAAGCAGTTTGCTCTACTTGTTGTTGAAAATTCATTAAAGCAAGTGGGTTGGGGTTTACAGTTGATGGTTTACAGTTAGTTGTAAACTGTAAACCGTAAACATCTTGTAATTCAACAGTAACAACCATTCCGCTATTAGCATAAGGATTATTACGTTTGCTAGGGCTCCATCCATTTACTACTATTTCATTTGCGTTGGTTGCAGCAGGAGCAATGATTCCACCAGGACACATACAAAAACTAAATACACCTCTACCATTCACTTGTTCTACCAAACTATAAGAAGCTGGTGGTAAATAATCAGAGCGTTTTACTCCCTCTCCTTTGGAGAGTGCTGGGGTGAGGCTGTATTGACAACTATCAATAATATGTTGAGGATGTTCGATTCTTACACCTAATGCAAATGGTTTTGCTTCTATGAGTATATTTTTAGAATGAAGTAATTCAAAAATATCTCTGGCACTATGCCCAGTTGCAAGTATTACTGAAGAGGCTGAAATGCAATCTCCGTCTGCTGTTATTACAGATTTGATACTTCCATTTTCAACAACAAAATCTGTTAGTTTTTTATTAAAATGAACTTCTCCACCATTCTCAATGATGCAATCACGCATAGCAGTAATAATGTGTGGCAATTTATTAGTTCCTATATGCGGATGGGCTTGATACAGTATTTTTTCATCGGCACCAAATTGTACAAACAAGTTTAATATTCTATCAATATTGCCACGTTTGTTGCTGCGGGTATAGAGCTTACCATCGCTGTAAGTTCCTGCACCACCTTCACCAAAACAATAATTACTTTCGGGGTTTACAATGCCTTGTTTGTTCATTGCAGCCAAATCCCGTCTTCTGTCCCTCACATTTTTTCCTCGTTCAATAATAATAGGTTTAATTCCTAGTTCTAATAATTTAAGTGCTGCAAAAAGGCCTGCTGGTCCGGCACCAACAATAATTACAGATGCAGATGTTGCAGAAACATTTTTAAATTTTATTTCATCAACAGCTCTTTTAATGAAGGGTTCATCAATAAAAACTTGCAGGGTAAGATTAAACCAAATTTGATGTCGGCTACGTGCATCAATAGATTCTTTAAGTTTATAAAAGCCAGTTACTTTATCTTCTGTAATGCCTATGCTTGCTGCAATGTAAGAAGTAATGATGGCGTCACTTGCCCGCTCTGATGGTGTTAATTTTAATGATATTTTTTGTTGCATTTTGTTGTTAGGTTTTTATCCTAAAATGTTTGCAAAGATGTGGGTTCAAGGAATATGTTTACTCCTTCACCACTTTAACCCTTTCGCCATTATCAAAACTAAAAATATAAATACCGTTGGCAAAGGATTTAAGATTTAAGATATACGATGTACGATTTATTTCAGCATTGTAAACTATTCTACCAAAGCAATCAGTAATTGTTAAGTGTTTAACACCTTTGCTATTAATAGTTACAGCATCTTTTGCAGGATTGGGAAATATATTAATTGCTACTTGCTCCTTACTAATTACTACTTGCTTTACCTCGCTATATGTTCTGCTGCCATCTTTATCTATTATTTCAAGTCGGTAGTAAATTGTGCTATTGTTGTTAGTTGCAGGAAGTTTATAATCAGTAAAATTATAATTACAGTAACTTGAATTTACTTTATCAATAGTTATAAACTCATTACCATTTGATGAACGCTGAATATTAAAATGCGAAACATTTATCTCGTTCGTAGTTTGCCAGTTGAGCAACACATTCCCCTCCTTGGATGGATTAGGGATAGGTTGCATTTGTGCTGTGAAGGAGAGGAGTTTGAGGGGTAATGAACCTAGACCGAGTTTAACAACCCATACATCGCAACTTCCGTGATTACCTGTTATATCTCCATCATTAGAAAAAGCATATCCTGCGATAATATAGCCACCATCAGCAGTTTGTTGAATTGAGTGAGCAAAATCATCACTACTACCTCCCAAATTTTTTTTCCATTCTATGGTACCACTATTATTTAGTTTTACAATCCAATCATCAGCACCACCGTGAAAACCTGTTACATCTCCATCGCTTGAATACGCAACACCAGCAACAATATAGCCTCCGTCAGTTGTTTGTTGAACCGAAAAAGCATTATCATTACCACTTCCACCCAAACTTTTTTGCCATTGTATAGTGCCAATGTTATTTAGCTTTACTACCCAATAATCAAAACTACCATAATTGTTTGTTACATCTCCATTGTTTGAAGCAGTCAATCCAGCAAAAATGTACCCACCATCGGTAGTTTGTTGAATAGAATGAATATAATCATTATTAGTACCTCCAAAACTTTTTTGCCATTCTAAAGTTCCAACGTTGTTTAGTTTTACTATCCAACAATCTAAAACACCGTGATTGCCTGTTACATCGCCATTTGAAGAGGCTGATTGCCCTCCAACAATATAACCTCCATCAACGGTTTGTTGAACATAGGTAGCATCATCTTCAAGGCTACCCCCAAAACTTTTTTGCCATTGTATTTGTCCTATAGTATCCAGTTTCACTATCCAATAATCAAAACCGCCATGATTACTTAATACATCACCATTGGCTGAATCCGATTGCCCTGCAACAATGTAACCTCCATCTGTGGTTTGTTGAATAGAGTAAGCTTTGTCATTACCATTACTTCCTAAAGTCTTTGTCCATTGTAAAGCCCCACTATTACTTAATTTTACTATCCAATAGTCAAAGAGACTATGATGGATTACAACATTGCCATTAGATGAATTTGTATATCCTGCGACAATATAGCCCCCGTCGGTGGTTTGTTGAATTGATTGAGCTTGGTCAATACCACTACCACCCAAACTTTTTTGCCATTGAATAGTACCTATACTGTCAACTTTTACAATCCAATAATCCCAATCACCGTGATTGTTTGTTACATCTCCATTGATTGAATTTGATTCCCCCGCCATAATATAGCCTCCATCGGTTGTTTGCTTAACCAATGCAACATCTTCACATCCACCTCCTCCATAACATTTTGCCCACTGTATTGCAGGGGCTTGTGCATTAGCAAGCACACTAAAAATAATGCTTGCAATGAGTAAAAAATTTTTCATAATAAATAGTTTTAGAGTTTAAAATTAAAGGTTATTATTTCTTTTAGTGATTTTAGCCCTATAAGGTTTTTCGCTTTGGTTGGTGTTCGCTTCGTTCTTCGCCGTTGTGTGTTCTTCTCCAACTACGAAATCAACATCTCCCATTGTGTTAAAAAAATCCATACTGTCGATTTATTTAAATATTATTTTCTCAAGTATTCCATCATCAAATGTAATAATAAAAACGTTGTTGGTGAAGAACACACAACAATGGCGAAGATGGGAGCGGGGAACAACCTGCGAAACAACCTGTACAAAACCACAAGCAGTTCGTTCCTGAGTTAGCTCAGTTATTCCCAGGAATGACTGCCCATTCCTGAGCGGCAACAGTTCCAGCTTGAGAATGAACACCCCAAACAAAGAACTAAATGGCTTATTTGCTATCCAAAACATATGAGGAACTTGGTAATAAATGAATAAATTTAAAATAGTTTGGTGGGGTAAAAGCTTTTTTCCGAACAACGTCTCCTTGCATAGCCCTGTGCAAAGCCAAGGGACGTTGCAGTTGATGGTTGAACTATTGCATATAAGCTCATTTTTCATCTAACAAATATAGCATTTCTATCTGCAAGGCCGTTTTCTTATACTTAAGAAAACGCTGGTGCCAATATGGTTTTTAGCAATTAAAAAAGGTTGAAAAGCTGTTACACTTTTCAACCTTTTTTTATTTCACGATGTATTTGAACCGAAGTATAAACCTACTACAAAGCAAAATCTACTGCCAATATTTGCCCACTAGTTAAAGCAACAATCTGATTAGCAGTTTCGCCTGTGGCAAGGGTTACTTTAATAGTGTAAGTTCCTGCTTTTATAGATTTAATGCTATACTTTCCGGTAATATCTGTGGTGGCTTTTTTATTAGTTCCATCTACAGTTACCACTGCACCTATTGCAGCAATACCTGCTTTGGTAACAGTACCTGCAAGCCCTGTGTGGTGCACATTAATAATTGGCAACTTTGCAGCAGCTACTAGTTTATTATAAAAATCTAAGTTTGTTTTGGCTAATTTTCTGCCAATTAACAATAAATTATCTAACTCTACATCGAATTTATCTAGTGATAAGGTGAAAGCCAATTTATCTTCGGGTGCAGTTTTATGTACTTTCTCGGTATTACCTTTAGCTATGATAAAATCGGTAATCGTTGTTGCCAATTCAGCCAGTTCAGTGTCGCTTGAATAATTGGGTTGTAACAAAGTTTTGTTATTGTTTAAAATGTCATACACTTTTTGTGCAGCTGCTGCCGATGCAGGGTCGGCAAGTGCCATGTACTCATAAGCATTTAACAATAAATCGGCACTTAGGTCGTGTCTGCCAATATTTTCAAAATGCACATAAGCTACACCTGCTTGTGTTGCAGCTTCGGTTGCCATGGCTTGTTTGGCCTGTAATTTAATTTTGCTAAAACCGCTATTGTCGGCATTGGCTTTAGCTGCTTTTAGTACCACATTGTCATTCGCAGTAACTACAACTGCAGCCTGATCTTTAAAGGCTACTAAACTAGCAACATCTGCTGCGTTTTTAGGGTCTTGTAAAAAATTTGCTACCGTTCCTGCTCTTGTTTCACGAGATTGATCTCTGTTGTTCATAATAATTAAAATTTAGGTTAAAAAATAAAAGATTCACTAATTATATTATAAATACATACCATCTGGGTTATCGTTTTTTGTTTTATTGGTTTAAACAAACGCTTTTTGATTTCTGAAAACGCTTTTAAATAGTTTTTAAACCCCTCTATCGTTCTAAAAAAATACATGAACACTTCTAAAAGTTTTTTTTTCATGATTAAAAGCAAGTTTACCTGATCTAAATAAATTTTATTACATCTTAATCACGCTTTATTGCATGTCAATTAAACTTTATTGCTTCTCAA
>CANGOT010000014.1 GCA_947455425.1 Chitinophagaceae bacterium
ATTGGCTGGATAGATGTTGCAGATGAAATAAGAGAAGAAGCAGCAGACGTAATTAATTGGTTTAAAAAACAAGGAATTAAAACCATTCTATTAAGTGGAGATAAAAAAGAAAAATGTGACTTGGTTGCAAGGCAAATTGGCATTGATGAAGTTTACGCAGAGCAAACCCCCGATGATAAAATTAATTTTATTGCTAAACTAAATACTATCGCTCCTACTGCAATGATAGGTGATGGCATTAACGATGCACCTGCATTAGCAAAAGCAACATTGGGCATTTCACTAAGCGAAGCCAGTCAACTAGCTATTCAATCGGCACAGGTTGTTTTAATGAAAAGTGGTCTAAAGAAATTACCGTTTGCATTAGGAATTGGTAAACATACTTACATTACCATTCAACAGAATTTATTTTGGGCATTGATATATAACGTAATTGCTATACCCATTGCTGCTGTTGGATTACTAGGCAAATATGGCCCTACTTATGGAGCTATTATTATGGGTTTAAGCGATGTTATTCTTGCAGTTAACAGCATTAAATTAAGATGGAAAAATGTGGAATAGTTGGAACACTGATGACGCTGATGATTCTGATTTTTCTTAGCTAAAATATAATCAGTGTAAATCTGCTTAATCCGTATCATCTGCGTTTAAAATTCTACAACAATCCATTCTCCATCATATACTCTGCAATTTGCACAGCATTGGTAGCAGCTCCTTTACGAAGGTTATCGCTCACAATCCACATATTTAAAGTGTTTGCTTGTGTTTCATCTCTTCTTAATCTACCTACAAAAACTTCATCACGTTCGTGAGCATTCATAGGCATTGGGTAGATGAAATTAGCAATATCATCTTCAACAATAATACCTGCTGATGAAGCAAGCAATTGTTTCAATTCATTTAAGTCAAAATCATTCTCAAATTCTACGTTCACACTTTCACTATGTCCACCCATCACAGGAATACGCACAGTAGTTGCGGTTACACGTATGCTATCATCACCCATAATCTTACAGGTTTCTTTCACCATTTTCATCTCTTCTTTTGTATAGCCATTATCTGTAAAAACATCAATCTGCGGAATAGCATTTAAGTCAATTCTATACTTATATGCCATCTCTGCTTCCAATCCATTTCTTTCATTCATTAATTGGTCAACAGCTTTTTTACCAGTACCTGTAACACTTTGATACGTGCTTACCACTACTCTTTTAATTTTGTATTTTTTATGCAAAGGCTGTAATGCCACCACCATTTGTATGGTAGAGCAATTAGGATTTGCAATAATAAAATCGTCTTTAGTTAAAACACTAGCATTCACTTCAGGCACCACCAATTTTTTAGTTACGTCCATTCTCCAGGCACTGCTATTATCAATTACTTTAATACCAGCTTCAGTAAACTTTGGAGCCCACTCTTTTGAAGTATCTCCCCCTGCAGAAAAAATGGCAACAGCAGGTTTTGCATCAATACCATCCTGCATACTCACCACCTTATAAGCCTTTCCTTTAAATTCCACTTCTTTGCCTACACTTCTTTCACTAGCTACAGGTATTAATTCTGTTACTGGAAAATTTCTTTCTGCCAATACTTGCAGCATTTTGCTGCCTACTAAACCTGTTGCTCCAACTACTGCTACTTTCATGTTGCTTGCTTTTATATGTGCTGGCAAATATAATTATGCCATTGAAGTTATCTAAAAAAAATACTCAACCGATTTCATTCCAAAACTCAATCAAGCAGTAAAGTGGTTTACGAATCCAGAAACAATTAATTAAACGTTTGTTTAATTAAAACATTTGTTTAATGTTTGCAGGGTGAAAGAGATTACTATTCAAATAGATAAAAAAGAGCATATCATCAATATTGCTATAGAACTCTTTTCTAGAAAGGGTTTTGAAGGAACAAGTATTCGAGAACTAGCTGCTAAAGCAGGGGTAAACATTGCCATGGTGAATTACTATTTTGGCAGTAAGGACAAACTATTCGAGGCAATTGTAGAAACAAAAGCCTCCTATATGAAGGGTAAATTAGAAGAACTCATTGCCAATAAGAACCTTTCTGAACTTGAAAAAATGGATGTTATTATTGAAAGCTATGTTGAAAGATTACTCTCTCAACCGAACTATCATCGTTTCATTCATCAGGAATTATTACTCAGACAGAGGGAAGCTTTACATCACTACATTACCAATATTTTCACCCAGAATATGCATATGGTGAAATCAATCATTGAAGCAGGTATTAAGAAGAAAATTTTTAAAAAAGTCGATCCAGAATTAACAATGGCCAGCATTATTGGCACAATCAATCAAGTAATGTTATCCAAATCGATGTGCTTAATGCTCATTCAAAAAGGGCAGGATTTTGACCCATATACAGACAAGGCTTTTAGAAAAAGATTAGAAACTCATTTAAAACAAATGATTCACTCCTACTTATTAAACAACTAAATATATAAAATGGCAAACTCCGAAACAACAGAAAAGAAAAAATCACCCATTCGTTTTATCATACTAGCAATAGTACTGCTTGTAGCTGGATGGTTTGGTTACAAAAAAGTGAGCTTTGCACTAAGCCACGAAACAACAGACAATGCTCAAGTTGAAACTCAAATAACACCAGTATTACCAAGGGTTTCGGGCTATGTGAAGTCTATTGCAGTAAAAGACTATGACAGTGTAAAAACTGGTGAATTAGTTGTTGAACTAGATGATGCTGAAATGCAAACACAATTGGTAGAAATGGTGGCTGATTACCATCAGGCAGAAGTAGATATTATCAATGCCAAAGCATCTTTAAATAATGCAACTATCACGCTTGGTGTAAATAGAGGAAGCATTGACATTAACAAAGTGAAACTTAAAAAAGCTGAGCAGGATTTACAAAGAGATGAGAATCTTTTTAAAGAACAAGCAATCACTAAAAAACAATTAGAAGATAGCAAATTCAATTATCAAACTGCTTTACAACAGGTTCAGAATAGCAATACAGATTTAACAGCAGCCAATAGTCGTATACCCGTTTTACAATCATCTATTCAAAAAGCAGAAGCCGCATTAGCTTCAAAAAAAGCTAAGATTGATGAACAAAAACTAAAAATTACTTATACAAAAATACTTGCACCATCAACAGGAAAAATTGGTAAAAAGAATGTAAGCATTGGTCAGTTTGTACAGGCAGGAACGCCACTATTCTCCATTGTAAATGATACAACCTATTGGATTATTGCCAACTTCAAAGAAACACAAATTAGAAAATTTCACACTGGAATGCCAGTAGATATTGAACTTGATGCTTTTCCTGATACAAAAATAGAAGGAACCATCGAAAGTTTAAGTGAAGCAACAGGTGCAAAATTTGCAATGCTGCCTCCAGATAATTCGAGTGGAAATTTTGTTAAAGTTACACAACGTGTTCCCGTAAAAATTGCTTTCAAAAATATAGAAGAATACAAAAACATTCTTCGTGCTGGACTCAGTGCAGGTATTACTATTTCTACTAAATAAAGAATCATTATGGCTTTAAAAGGATTAGCGAAAGCTATCATCGTTATCACAACGGTTACTGCTGCTGTAATGGAACTGGTAGACACAACTATTGTAAATGTTGCATTGAGTGATATGGCTGGTGGACTTGGTGTAAACATTGAGGATATCAGTTGGGTAATTACCTCCTATGCAATTGCCAATGTGATCATAATTCCATTAACAGGTTTCTTAGCAGATTATTTCGGCAGAAAAAATTATTATCTCGTGTCGATGATAATTTTTACAGTAGCATCCTATCTCTGTGGTCAATCTCATTCATTAACTGAAATCATCATTTGGCGTTTTGTGCAGGGCATTGGTGGCGGAGCATTGCTTTCTACATCTCAAGCAATTTTGTTTGATGCATTTGAACCCAAAGACAGACCCATTGCTGCTGGATTATTTGGGATGGGTTTAGTGCTTGGTCCAACGCTTGGACCAACACTTGGAGGTTATATCATTGAACATTTAAGTTGGCAAATGATATTTATGATTAACATTCCAATTGGAATTTTAGCAACCATCCTCACATTCTATTTCGTTGACAAAAAGCCTGAAGAAGGAAAGGTAAAAAGCAGTATTAGTATCGACTACATAGGTATTTTGTTTTTGATAGTAGGTGTTGGTTTTTTACAATATGTTTTAGAAAGAGGTGAGGCTGAAGATTGGTTTTCAAGCTCTCTCATTCGCTGGTGTTCTTTATTTGCAACTGTTGGCATTGTTGGTTTTATTTACACAGAACTAACTATTGAAAAACCTGCAGTAAAACTTGCTTTACTAGGTAACAGGAACCTCGGCTTTACAACAATTTTTACTTGCGTGGCTGGGCTTGGTTTATATACTTCTGTTTTTGTATATCCTGTGCTAACACAGCGTGTGCTAGGATTTACAGCTTATGAAACAGGTTTATCTTTATTGGCACCCACATTAGTAGCTGTAATAATGATGCCTGTGATTGGTAAAATGATGAGTAAAGGATTAAGTGCCATTCCGCTTGTTATTACTGGTTTTATCTTATTCGCAAGTTATAGTTGGATGAGTGCTAGTGTTAGCCCTGATGTTGGTAGAGGTGATTTCTTTTTTCCACTAGCAATTCGTGCATTAGGAATAAGCATGGTACAACTTCCACTAATTAATCAGGCAGTTGTAGGACTTGCACAAAAAGATTATGCTGGTGGTATTGCATTGAACAATATGATTCGACAATTAGGTGGTGCTTTTGGTATTGCTTTAGCCAACAATTATATTGCTAAACAATATGCTCAACATCGCACAGATTTAGTTTCAAAATTAAATGATGGTGCTGCAGCATTTGTGCAACAAAAAAACGCTATTGCACAAGGCATCATCAGCAAAACTGGCGATAATATTGATGTTGCCAGCACAAAAGCAATGGCCATAATCAATCAATCTGTGGAAAGACAATCATACTATCTTTCTTATTTGGACACATTCAGGTTGATTACCATTTTCTTTATAGCAGTAATTCCTTTAGTGGTGTTTTTAAGAACAAAGAAAAAATCAGCAGAAGAAATTGCTGCATCAATGAAAGCTGCATCAGAAGCTCATTAATATATCAATCATAAAAAATAAATGATGAAAAAAATATCAATACTTGTAATCACATTTTTACCTTTTGCCATAATAGCACAAGTAAAAACCAATACAGAATTAAAGAATTTAATTACTCAATCTTTTACTTATTTTCCCAAAGTAAAAGAAGCTGAGAATGCTATCACAACTGCACAAGAAAAAATTGAACTAACTAAGCTGAATGCATTACCAACAGTGGATGGCATTGGCAACTATACATACTTAGCACCCGTATCGAAAGTTAGTTTTCCTGTTAATGGTGTAAATACACCATTACAGTTTCAGCCTAATCATAATTATAGTTTAGGTGCTAATGGAAATTATGTAATTTATGATTTTGGCAGACAAAAAGCTACGATTGAAAAATCAAAAACTGAACTGCAATTTGCAAAAGATAATGTTGATTATGTAAAAGGACAATTAGCAAATCAGGTAGCAGTTGTTTATTACAATATTGTTTACCTGCAAAAAGCCATCAGTATCCAAGATAGTGTGTTAAATTATTTAATTGAAAATAAAAAGATAGTTCAATCGAAACTGAACAATGGTGATGCTTTGAAGATAGATATACTAAACATTCAAGCAAATATTGATAACGAAGAAAACAGAAAAATTGATTTAAAAAACAGTTTACAAAAACAACTTAACTTACTATCTTATACTACAGGAAACTCAATAAGCAATGGTATTTCATTCGATTTTGAGTTAAACATAAAAGTTATTGATTTGTTGTTAAGTGATGCAACCAACAACAATTTGGATTTTAAATTAGCAGCAGATAGAATAAAACAAGCTAAAGCCGATATGGATATAACCAAGCTTCACGACAAACCAACAATAGCAGCTAATGCAGGTGTAGGTTTTAAAAATGGCTATGTACCTGAGCTTCAAAAATTTCAATTTAATGGATTAGCGGGAATTAGTGCTAATGTGCCATTATACACAGGTGGAAGAACAAAGCAACAAATTAAATTACAACAAACAATTGTAAAGCAAAACGAACTAGCAATTGAAACGCTGAACAATGCTTACAGAAAAGATATTCAGCAAGCACTTGCTGATATCGCTTCAAACATCGAAAGAATTAATAATACTGCAGGACAAATAGAGCAAGCAAAAGTTGCACAAACATTGGCTTCCGTGCGATTTAAAAATGATGTGGGAACAAATCTTGAAATTACAAATGCCAGCACCAATGTGCAACGTGCATTGCTTACTAAATTGCAATATGAATATCAATTATGTTTAGCAAAAGTTGAACTAGCTAGATTAATTGGTGCGAAATATTGGTAGAAAATTTTTTATTGTTTAACAATGGAAGTGAATCCCATTTGATCAATTTTTACCAATTTCTCATCTTGCAAAAAATGCATTACTTTCCAGAATTTTTCCTTTTTTATTATTCTAAAATGTTGAAGTAATTCTTTTATAGCAATGCCCTGTTCAGGAATTTGAATTACAATTTTTTTTTGAATTTGCTCAAATTCCTCACTTGTTAATGAGACACTTTTTTTTGACAGGCAGTTATCGCATACACCACATTCTTTCACAAATCCTGCATCAAAATAATTAGAAATTATTTGGCTTCTACATTTTTTGGTTTCTTTCAAATACTTTAACATTGTTTCAACACGTAATTCAAATTGTTGTTTGCGTTTAAAATATGCTTCGTGATTGATATGTAAATGACTGGCTGCAGCTCTGTTTAAATTGAAATAAATTTGAGGTGTTTCTTTTTGTGGCGTGTATGCAATAATATGATATCGCTTCAATTCATCCAGACAAGCAAACACCTTTTCATAGGGCATTCTACAAAGCTTTGCAATTAATTTCTCATTAATAAAAACGGTATTCTCTAAAATTCCAGAATAAGTTCGCAATAAGCATTTCATTACTGGTTCTAATTGGGGAAAGTTTTTTTCAAAAGCTTCAATAGAAATTTTATCTGCAACAAATTGAACTTTCGAAGGGATAAAAATATTTTCAGTAACAATAATATGCCCCTCATGTTCCAGCGTTTTCAACACATTCAATACAAGAAAAATATCAAGTTTAAAGTTTTTTGTAAATGCTACAATGTCAAAATCATAGTAATTCCCTTCACCCATTCCTACTGGAATTTGTAAAAAATCGGCCAATGCCTGATATACTTTTCTGATGTCAGCAATATCAGGGAAACGTATATTTGGTAAGTATTCCAGTTCACTAACATCGGTAGCATGATACAATAAAACAGCAAAAGCTCTTGCACCATCTCTCCCTGCACGACCTGCTTCCTGGTAATAATTTTCTAAACAATCGGGCACGTCATAATGAATCACTGCTCTTACATCGGGTTTGTCAATCCCCATTCCAAAAGCATTCGTACAAACAATGACACGTGTTTTATTTTGAATCCAATCTTCTTGTTTTTTATTTCGTTGATCTTGAGGCAATCCAGCATGATAAAAATCAGCAGCAATATTTTGTAATGAAATTAATTGTGCAACATAATTAGTTTGTTTTCGATTTTTGCAATACACAATACTACTTCCAGCCACGTTAGTTAATATTTCTAACACTTTATTAATCTTACTATCCACTTTAAAAACAGAATATGAAAGATTAGGCTTTTCAAATGATTGTTGAAAAACAGCCGGACTCTTCATTTCTAATTTCTCAAGAATATCCTTCTGAACCAAAGAAGTTGCAGAAGCTGTTAAAGCGATAATGGGAACATTAGAAAAACTCTCTTTTAGTTTAACAATCTTTAAATAAGGAGGACGAAAGTCATAGCCCCACTGACTAATACAATGAGCTTCATCAACAGCAATTAAATTTACTTTTAAGTCTGACAAGTAACTTTTAAAAAGCTTACTCTCTAACCTTTCTGGAGAAACATATAAAAATCTATATTGATGATTAGCAGCATCAATCAACACTTGTTCAACTTCTTTAACACTCATCCCACTAAACAATGCAGCAGCAGGAATATTTTTCTTTTGAAGATTTAAAACCTGATCTTTCATTAAAGCTATCAAAGGAGAAATCACCAAACATAATCCTTCATTCATCAAAGCTGGAACCTGAAAACAAACAGATTTACCACCACCAGTAGGCAATAATGCAAGTACATCTTTTTTTGCAATGACAGCCGCAACAATCTCTTCCTGCAAACCACGAAACTCGCTGTGATTCCAATACTGTTGCAATATTTTTTTTGCTTCCATCATTTATTGATGTGAAGATAACTGATAAGAAATTTATGTGCAAATTGATGCGACAAATAAATTTGGTTATCATGCTTTTTTGCCAATGATATTAAACCCAAACACTTCATTCGTTGTTACTCTAACATCCGTGAAACTTCTTTTTACAAACCAACTTGCAGCTTCATCATGAGTGTGTTCCCATCTAAATTCTGGTGTCATCCAATCCAGAATATCAATCATCATTTCTCTTTTATTTTGAGGATTACCCTTTATTTTTTTAATGATAAATGTTGGCGGAAATAAAAAAAATAAATACAAATAATACTGAAGTTTAAGAGGCAGTTTGCTACTATATTTTCTTAAGAAATTGAATGTATTATGTATAAAATCTTTTCTCGGATGATAGAGCCAAACACTTAGTTTGCCTTTCCTTTTAACAAAGGGAACCAAACAAGAAAAACTATATTCTGTATTGTTGGTATGAATGAGTACACCACTACAATGTACAATATCAAAAGCATCGTTTAGAACTGGAGGAAATTGTACATCTGCCTGCACAAACCATGCATTGGGATTAGTATTTTTTTCAAAAGCTTTTTCGATACTTAAACTAAAATCAAAACCAAGAATTTTTGCTCCTTCATTTGCAATTAAATTATTTAATAGACCATTACCACAGCCAGCATCTAAAATAATTTTACCCTTTAGTGATTCTTTTGTTTCGTCTACCTCTCTTAAAAACCTCGCCAACATTTCAGTCTTATCGGCATTCCAGGTGGTATCTGTTTCGTAGTTGAATAAATTCCATTCATTTGCAAAACTTTTTTTGGTATGGCTATTCTTTTTAATAACCGATGCTACTATAGTATTGTGTTTGTTAAGGATTTGTTGTTTTCTTTCTGCAAAATCATCCAAGTTTTTCTTCAAAAAATCCTCATAATCAACAAATGCTTCAACCAATAATCTTGGAATTCCTTTGATGATAGGATAACAAAATACATCTCCTATTAAAACACCTTCGTCAATAATTTCAACATCAATACCATCGAATTTTTTAATGCATTTACTAAACACCCTCAAGCTAAGTGGCTGCAGAGTTACAGGGCAGCGTAGATATGATAGAAGTTCTTCTTTCATTGATTTAAGAGATAGCAATATTAGCCAAGATTTATTTATCGAAGCGATTGCTTCACATAGAAAATAAAAGAATCTCAAATTCGTTTTATAGTTAATATAAAAAACATAGTATAATGAAAAAGATTTGTTTAATAGTTTTATCAATGCTAGTTGTAGCTACAGCAATGAGTCAAAGCCGTTACAGTGTTGTTCAATTGAATAAAAAAGATGTGCCAGCAGTTGTGAGTGAAATTCCTTTTATTGAAAGCACTGTGAGGGAAGCAATAGATAAAAATTTTGAAAAACTAGGCTATAAAGGAAGAAGGGTTAAAGACTTTTATGTTTACAGTGGTGTAATGTTAAAAGAGCTGGATAATAATCCTCATGATATTTATGTAATGGTTGATAGAAAAAGTCGTTCGGAAAAAGAAGTGTCAATTGTTACATTGCTTATTGGAAAAGGCTTCGACACTTTTGCAAACGACACTGCAGATGCTACATTAATTAACAATACAAAAGCATACATCAATAGCTTAAGAGAAGTTGCAGCAGCTTATGATTTAGAATTGCAGATTACAGCTCAGGAAGAAGTCATCAAGAAAAATGCAAAAAAAATTGATGATTTGGTGGAAGATTCTGTTTCGTTACAAAAGAAAATGAAAAAATTAACAGACGACATAAGCCATAATAGCCTTGATTTAACCAACCAAAAAGTTGAAAACGAGCGTCAAAAACAAATTTTAGAAACGCTGAAAAACAAAAGAAGAATCAGCTATTAAAAAAATAATTACAGTGAACGCAACCCTTTCCATCTGTTTTACGTATATAATAGTAGAGGTTAAAATTGCTAATCAATAGCGGGGTTTTTCAGATGGAAGGGGGTTGTTTCTACAGCCCCCTTTTTAATACATTGAAAAATATAAGAACATCTTATTTTCTGGCAATCACTTGGTTTATTATTACAACCATTTTATTATGCATCCCTGGTAATAGTTTACCCAAAATAGGATGGCTAAAAATTCTACCTATAGATAAATGTGTTCATATTTTTTTATTCGGAATTTTAAGTCTGCTTTTTTGCAAAGCTTTCAATCGTAGAAAAGCATTTTTTAGTATAGCATTAATTTGTTCTATCTATGGAACTGTTATGGAATTTGTGCAAGAAAACTGGATTCCCAATCGCTCATTCGACATCTGGGATATCGTTGCTGATACAATGGGTAGTTTTGCTGCTGTAGCGATTCTTCATTTTATTTATAGAAAAGAAAAAGTAGTAAATAATATTTCCAATTTATAATTCTTATTCATAAAATAAATATCTTGCCGCAATACTAAAAACGATTGCTATGCAAGTATTAAGGCTGTTCGATGCCATAGACTTTCAATTAAACAAATTTGGAAATAAACCAGATGTTTTTGCCGCCAAAATAAATGGCAATTGGGTGGGCAATAGTGCACTTGAAACACAATCAACCGTAAATAAACTAAGTGCTGGCTTAATTAAATTAGGCATTTCGGGCAACGATTATACTGCTGAGGGTGCAGATAAAATTGCTATCATTAGCAACAATAGACCTGAATGGGTTTTTACAGATTTAGCGGTGCAACAAACAGGTGCTATTTTAATACCTTTATATCCCACAACGAATCCCTTAGAAATTGAATTTATTTTAAACGACTGTCAGGCAAAATATATTTTTGTTAGTAATGATGAAATGTTTCAGAAAATAAAAGCTTTACAAGGCAATATTCCATCACTAAAAAATATTTATAGTTTCGATAATGTTGATGGTTGCACACATTGGAGCGAATTAACCAACAATGCAGATGAATCATCATTACAAAAAGTTATTGAAATAAAAAAAGCTGTTCCAACATCTCATACTGCAACAATTATTTATACCTCGGGCACTACTGGCACTCCTAAAGGAGTAATGCTGAGCCATAGCAATATTTATACGTGCATAATGTATAGCAAAGAAAGTTTTCCATTTGAAGATAGACCCGATGTTAGAGCATTAAGTTTTTTACCACTGAATCATATTTTCGAAAAAGTAATTACTTATATCTATTTATATAGTGGTATTAGTATTTATTATGCAGAAAGCCTTGATACTATTGGAGAAAATATAAGAGAAGTAAAACCATTTGGATTTAGTTGTGTACCCCGTTTGCTTGAAAAAGTGTATGAAAAAATTATGGCAAAGGGAAAGGAACTTACTGGTATCAAACGAACCTTATTTTATTGGGCAGTAGGTTTAGCAGAAAAATATGACAATAATATTGATAATGGATTTTGGTATAACCTGCAATTAAAAATTGCCAATAAACTCATCTTTAAAAAATGGAGAGAAGCATTAGGCGGAAGTGTTGAATTTATTGTAACCGGGGGTGCTTCTTGTCCCGTGCATTTATTACGCATTTTTAATGCTGCTGGTGTAGCAGTTTATGAAGGTTATGGCCCCACAGAAAGTAGCCCAGTAATTAGTGTAAACAGAAAAGGTAAAGGTGGAAATATGTTTGGAACAGTTGGACAACCCATCAATGGAATTGAAGTAAAACTAGCAGAAGATGGAGAGATTTTAGTTAAAGGTACAACAGTGATGGATGGTTACTATAAACGCCCCGATTTAACTGCAGAAACTATCATTGATGGTTGGTTACACACAGGCGATATAGGTGTTTTTGTTGATAATAAATATTTAAAAATCACCGATAGAAAAAAAGAATTATTTAAAACAAGTGGCGGAAAATATGTTGCCCCGCAACCCATAGAAAACAAGTTTAAAGAAAATGCTTTTATAGAACAGATTTTAGTATTGGGTGCCGATAAAAAATTTGTGAGTGCTTTAATTGTTCCATCCTTTAATGCCCTGAAAGATTGGTTTAAAGAAAATGGTTGGCAATACACAAGCAACGAACAAGTAATTAAACTTCCACAAGTAACTGAGATGTTTCAGAAAATTGTAGATGAGTACAACCACCTATTCAATCATGTTGAGCAAATTAAAAAATTTGAGTTATTACCTGTAGAATGGAGTATCGAAACCGGCGAAATGACTCCAAAAATGAGCCTCAAGAAAAAAGTGGTGATGGAGAAATTTAAAGATGCCATTGACAGAATTTACAATTAAACTTTAATAAAACAGTTCAATAAAAAAAGGGTTGCAGCTTTATGAAAGTTAGCAACCCTTTTTATAAAATGAATTAATCAGCTATTTACGGTAAGACGAATCAAAGCAATGTCATTTCATAAAATCCTATACCATTTTTTAGAATTTTAATGCTAAAAAACCGGAAGATATAAAACTGAAGCAGAAACATATTAAACTAAACTAAAAATATATAAGAATGATTTTGGAATATATTAAACCAAAATAGAAATAGGTAAACCCAAATTGAAAACACATAAACCAAAACTGAGAATATATAAGAATGGTTTTAGAATATATTAAACCAAAACAGAAATAGATAAAACCAAACTTAGAATATATAAGAATGATTTTGGAATATATAAGAATGATTTTGGAATATATTAAACTAAAATAGAAATAGATAAAACTAAAATAGAAAGTAAAGAATTGAAGTATAACTGCATGCTTTAGTCTTTTCGATGTAGCTAAAATATCTGAATCAGGATTAAGAGGATTTTAGGATTGTATGATTAGGAAACGAAAATACTATCATTCTAAAACCAGTAAATATTGCATCGGAAAAAAATAATATTAAGGTATCATTTTAAAAATGCGTTCTAGTTCTTTTGTACTAATACTATCCTTGTCACCTTTCTCATATATACTTGATAAGTACACAGTAGTTTCAACAATTCTAAGGTATGTAATAACTCTTGCACCGCCACTTTTACCTTTGCCTTTTGCAGAAATAGCAAATCTTATTTTGAAAAAATTATTGCCAAGTGCAGTACCTTGACTAGGGTTTGTTTCAAGGCTTTCAAAGAGTTCAGCTAAATCGATTTTAAGACTGGGATATTTTTTAGCTAAACGTTTTGCTTGTTTATCAAACAATGGTATGGATAATACGCTATAATTCATTCAGCAACTCTTTTGCAGATCTCGCATTTAACTTACCCTTTTGTATTAATGAAAGCTCAATGACAGCCTCTTTTAGTTCTTGCAGAACTTTTTCTTTTGTAGGTTCTTCATATTCCAAAGTCTCTAAATCACTGTATTGTTTTTTTAATTGTTTCCATTCTTTTATTGGTATAAAAACCCCTGTTGCTTTTCCTCTACCATCTTGTATCATTTGAAGTTTCATTTTCAAAAAATTATTTTCAAAAGTAAAGTTATTTTAATTTGTTTAACTATCAAAAGACTAGTGCAAATATTTATACTATTCAGAAGCTCATTTCGACCCAATTTTAAATAGTATTTTGTAGGAATATTTTCGATGTATTGGTAACTATTGTTTGTTGATTTTGGTATGAAGCAGTTGTCTGAATCAGGATGTAGAGGGTTTTACAATTAGAAGGATTAATAACTTATCTCCTTTAATTCCTGAAATATTCTTTCAGACAAAATAAAATGAGCATTGCTTACAATATCTTAAATGCCTAAATAAACAACTTAATAATATAGTAAAACACAGCAGCCATTAATGCAGAAATAGGAATTGTAATAATCCAGGCCCACAATAAATTAATGGTTACACCCCAACGAACAGCACTTAAACGTTTGGTTGCTCCAACACCAATAATACTACCCGTGATGGTATGTGTAGTAGAAACAGGAATACCAAGTTTCTCCGTTAAATAAAGTGTTATAGCACCAGCAGTATCGGCACAAACACCTTCAAGTGGTGTAATTTTAGTAATTTTTGTTCCCATTGTTTTTACAATCTTCCAACCACCACTCATCGTACCTAATCCTATTGCAAGAAAACTGCAGAAAGGAACCCAGGAATAATGATGAACGAAACTGTCGAAGGTTAATGTATTGCCTTTTGTTTTCTCGTAATAAATAAAAGCAGCACCAATAATACCCATTACTTTTTGTGCATCGTTACCACCGTGTCCTAAGCTAAATGCAGCAGAGGCCAATAATTGAAAACGTTTAAACTTTGTTTCTGCTTTGTAAGGATTACTTCTCTTGAATATATGCACAACCAGTATGGTGATAATAAAAGCTATAATCATCCCTATAAAAGGTGCCAGAAAAATAAAAAGAAAGGTTGGGATTACTTTTGCATAATTAATTACATCGTGCCCGTTTTGTGTAAATCCGTGAGCATAACAAACTGCAGCACCCATAAATCCACCTAATAAAGTATGAGAAGAACTTGAAGGAATACCAAACCACCAGGTAATTAAGTTCCAACAAATAGCTGCAAGAAGCCCTGCTAAAATAACGTGAAGATTAATGAACTCGGCATTTACACTTTTGGCTATTGTATTACCAATTTTAAATTCACCGATAATATATAATGAAATAAAATACGCTGCAAAGTTGAAGAAAGCTGCCCAAAGCACTGCTTGAAACGGTGTTAGCACTTTTGTTGAAACAATATTGGCTATAGAGTTTGCTGCATCGTGAAAGCCATTGATATAATCGAAAATGATGGCTAATGCTATAATAATTACGAGTAGTGTAAACATTTCTATAATGTGATAATGTGCTGATATGCTAATGTGATTATGTGCTAATAAGTTTAAAAAATTAGCACATCAGCACATTGGCTAATTAGCTAATTGTATTAAGCGTATTTAATAATAATAGATTCTATTACATTGGCAGCATCTTCGCATTTATCGGTAGCAGTTTCCAATGCCTGATAGATTTCTCTTTTCTTGATGACTTCTTTAAAATCATTTTCTTGCTGAAACAATTTTTCAATACTCATATCGAAAATATCATCTGCTTGATTTTCTATGCTGTTTACTTTAATAAATGCTTCAGTCATTGTTCTTAACTGCTTCATATCACGTAACCCATAAACAGCTTTTTTAATTTCGGCAGTACCTTGCTCCACTAAATCTGCTAATTTCTTAATACCAATATCATTTGGATTAACATTATAGAAGTTGATTTTTTTAGCAGAACTATAGATGTAATCTGCAATATCGTCAAGAGCCGATGCCAGATAGTGAATATCTTCTCTATCGAATGGGGTGATGAAGTTTCTTCCTAATTCTGTAAAAATCTTATGTGTAGTTTCGTCGTTTCGGTGTTCTAAATCTTCTAATTGCTTAATAATAGGTGCACGTTTATCGTGATCTGGCTCGCTAACCACCTTTAATAAAGTGGTACCCATTTCATTTACTGTATCTGCAACTTCTTCAAACAAGCCATAGAATATTTTATTCTTAGGCATAAATAACTTACCAAAATTGTTTAATCCCATAATAGCTACTTTGCTGCAAATGTATATTGGTATTTTCAGCATTCAATACTTAAAAAAGAATTAATAATTTGTTCACATTAAAAACTACGATTACTAAAAAAAATGATTTAGGTAATTTGCTTTCAATAACTTGCGATTACCTTTTATGGAAATAATGGTATTCGAATAATACACTCATATTAATCTTGCATCAATAAATTATAATATGAGACATTCTAACATTTGGTGGATTATAGCAATTGTAATGCTTTTAATAGATTTTTATGTTTTTCAGGCTGTAAAAACAGTTTCAATAAATACTAGTGAACGCACAAAAAACATCATTTTCTATACCTATTGGGCAGTATCAGTTTTAACACTAACCACATTCCTTCTTTTTCCTAAAATTGAATTGTTTCAAACCTCTAAGTTTTTTCGTAATTATGTTTTTGCAATCATGATAGGTTTATTGTTGGCCAAGATAATTGCTATTATTTTCTTTTTAATTGATGATGGAAGACGTGGGGTTTTATGGACAGTAAAAAAAGTGTTGCCGAATAGTGGATCTCAACTTGGTATTGATGCAGATACCATTCCCCGAAGTGCATTTTTAAGTTGGATGGGACTAGGGTTAGGTACCACTTTATTTGGAACCTTACTATATGGTTTTAGCAATAAATATAATTATCAGATTAAAAAAGTGGCACTTGCATTTGAGAATTTACCAAAGGCTTTTAAAGGATTAAAAATTGTACATATCAGTGATATTCATAGTGGCAGTTTTCAGGATAATAAAGCTGTAGAACATGGTGTTGAAATGATATTAAAACAAAATGCAGATATCATTTTATTTACGGGAGATTTAGTAAACGATAGACACAATGAGATACTTGAATACATTCCTATTTTTAATAAACTACAAGCACCTTTAGGTGTTTATAGTACTTTAGGTAATCACGACTATGGCGATTATGTTGCTTGGGAAAGTGATGAAGCGAAAGCTGAAAATTTGAATAAACTAAAACAAGCACATGCAACTTTAGGATGGCGACTACTAATGAATGAACATATTTCACTTGAAAGAAATGGAGAAAAAATTGCTTTGCTGGGCATCGAAAATTGGGGGGCAAAAGGACGTTTTCCAAAATATGGAAAAATGAATGAAGCACATGCTGGCACTGAACCATATCCCTTTAAAATATTAATGAGCCACGACCCCAGCCATTGGGATGCTGAAGTAAAAACAATATATCCTGATATTGATTTAATGCTTTCTGGCCACACACACGGTATGCAGTTTGGCGTAGAATTACCTTTCTTTAAATTTAGTCCAGTACAATGGATGTATAAACAATGGGCAGGTTTATATGAAGATGGGAAACAAAAATTATATGTAAACCGTGGATTTGGTTTTATTGGTTATCCAGGAAGAGTTGGCATTTTGCCAGAAATTACTGTGATTGAATTGGTGTAAATTATACAAATAAAAAAAGCATCTGAAACAAAATATTTCAGATGCTTTTTTATTAACTAATAACGCATTAATTTCCTCCTAAACCTCCGCCACCACTCTTCACACGTTTGCTTTCATCTTCAGCTCCTGTTTTTCTTTGGCGTGCAGCTTTAACAGTATTTTTTCCAAAACGATAACTAAAGTTAATTTTAAACTGCTGGCTTTCCCAATGTCCGGCTGCTTTTAAATATTGTCCTGCAAAAGTGCTGTTGCTGCTCCACTGCATTGTTTTAAATACATCGCTCATTGCTAATTTAATGGTTCCCTTTCCTTGTAATACTTGTTTTTGCAAACCAATATCAACAAAGCCCATCGAATTGGTCTTTAAAGTTCCTTCCCAGATAGATGGAGTAGAACCCCATGCACTTAGTTCTGCTGTATATCCTTTACCCAATTTAAAAGTATTTTGCATATATAAATTAGCAGCAACAACATCTAAATCTACGGTTCTTCCCACACCAAAGTTGGCTGTATAATGGGAGTAGTAGCTGTTTAAGTTGAAATATGCACTATAAATTCCTTTTTGAAAAGGATAGCTAATGTTTAAGCTTACGATATCTTGCTTAGCTAAATTCTTTTTTGAAATAAAACTTTTAGATATTTCGGCAGTGTCGATTAATTGTATAAACACATCTTTAACGTGACTGTAGTTTAATGTTGTTGTAAGTACATATTTGTATGTATTCGTAATACCAAAACTGTTGGTGTACTGTGGCGTTAGCAAAGTATTTCCTTTTTGAAAAGTATACTCATCCAACTTAAATTCAAAAGGGTTTAAATCCTGGTATGCGGGTCTATCGATTCTTCTGCTATAGGTAAAACCCCATTGATTCATTGGATTTTTATTAAAGGTTATTGCAGCACTTGGAAATAAATCGGTATAGCTTCTGTCAAATTCTGCATCATAGTTTACATAAGTTCCGGCAACAGATTTAAACCCTGTTGATTTGCCTTTGATATTACTATTTTCTACTCTAAGCCCTATTTGAATCATGAATTTTTTATACTGTTTATTATAGTTGGCATATAGTGCATTGATTTTCTCTAAATAAGTGAATTTATTACTACGTGCACTATCCCAGGTTTTAGTATTTGCAGCTATATTTTGCACATCATAACGTTGAAAATCGTTAGAGGTTTTAACATGTGAGATTTTTGCTCCCAATTCAAGTTTGCCTCCTTTTAATTTTTGCTCGTAATCGGCTTTCACATTTGCAATTTCAATGGTACTTGGTGAAATCATATTATAATTTCTATAAGATGAAGGCAACACTGGGTAGTAATATGTATTAGGCTGTAATTGATCATTTTTACTTTCGAATTTACCATAGTTAGCATCGACATTTAATTCGTGACCCATGGTGTCAACGTATCTATAGTTACCATTTAAATTGATATTGTTATTATATCCATTAGCACTATTATTTGCAACTAAAGTTTTCACAAGTGAGTTTGTAGGCTTATAATAAGTAGGTGTAACACTATAATTTGTATTACCATTATTTGTAAAACTTCCATCTAATATAATTCCAAAAGTGTTTTTCTTATTGGCATAATAATCAAGTCCTGTTTTAAAACTATTTGTAGTGTTAGTATTCGTCATGGTACCATTCTGATCAAAAATTGAATCAACAATATCTCTGTATATGCTCATAAAATTCTCATTCCTGCTACTATTAAAGTTATAGCTGCCAAATAGATTTATCTTCTTACTTCTATTGTTTAAATTAACACCCGCGTTATATTTTGAATAAGTGCCTATTGCATAACCAGCATTTGCACTACCGTTGGTGCCATAAGATTTATTTTTCTTTAATCGAATATTAATAATGCCTGCATTACCAGCCGCGTCATATTTTGCACTTGGATTAGTAATTAATTCTATGGCCTCAATTTGGCTTGACTGAACTGCTTTTAAATAGTCGGACAATTCTTTTCCAGATAAAGGAGAAGGTCTGCCGTCAATATAAACTCGCACTCCATTTTTACCACTAAGACTTAAGTTATCATCTTTATCAATCATCACTCCTGGTGATTTTCGAAGCAATTCAAATGCATCTGTTCCAACAGCATTGATGCTAGATTCAACATTAAAAACTGTTTTGTCTGCCTTTACTTCTATCATTGGTTTTTTGCTAACAACAGTTACTTCTCCCAAATCTTTACTTGCTTTTTTTAAAGTAATAGCTGGTACATCAATAGTATTATTATTCAATTCGAATAAGGTTGATGCGGCTTTAGTAAAACCTACACTGCTAACGGTTTCAAAATATTTGCCATTAGCAATATTGCTAAAACTATACTTTCCATCACTGCCAGTTACTGCGAGTTTTATAATAGACGAATCCTTTAGTTTGTGTAAACTAACAGTTGCTCCTGCAACGGGTTTATTGTTTTCATCTTTCAAAGCACCATTAATGTTTTGTGCCTGTGTATAGGCTGCAAACATTGTCATTAATCCAAGTGTAATAAATCTTTTCATTTGTTAAATTTTTCTAATAGGTGGCAAAACTGTCAGGAATCTTACAAGCTAAAATTGCTTTAATAGATGAGTGGAAGGAAATTGTTGTGAGTGGTTATTCTCTGAAGCCATAAAATAAATAGCCACTAATTCTTAGTGGCTATTTATCATATTATATAAATACTTCTTAGTTCTTTACATTAGCAACAACCTTTGCCCCAGCCCGTTTTGCAGAAGCCATGATTTTAAAGAAACTTCCTGTGAATGAAATAGTATCGGCATTAATTACAACAGATGGAGTATCTAAATACTGGCGAACTTTAATTACTTCGGCACTAATTATAGTATC
>CANGOT010000015.1 GCA_947455425.1 Chitinophagaceae bacterium
ATAAAACCATTTGTATTTAATACAAACGTAGTAAAATTTACTCCTGAGAAATTAAAAGTAAAACCAATTTGTTGGACTGATGAGTTATCATCAACATTGCCCATTGCAGCCCCAGAAAAGTTAGTTGTGATCTTACTACCTGTTGTTCCTAAGTCTGTATAGGTATTAGAACTATTGATACTTGCATTGGTGGCTAAATAGCTAAAATATTGTGCTTCGGCTATAAGTATTGAACCAAGAAATAAGATTAATGTGCTAAAAAATTTTCTCATATTTTCTGTTTTAAATTTTAATTAAGCATGCAATCTAATAAAAAAATAATTAGTAGCAAGGAAAAATGTTCATCAAAATAAATTTGGTTTGAATTCAAGAATCATTATATTGCGAACCCAAAGAAAATTGTTGCTCCTAGTTTAATCGTATCAGTAACTTTCTCTTTGTAATCAAATATCACAATCAAACCCATGTCGCATAAGGGTTTTAAGTTCTTTTTTTTTACGATAGTACTATAAATTTTTAGAATATTTTTTTATTTATCACCAAATCAATCTGTAATTTTTAAGAGAAAAATTAACACACCAGGTTCTACAAATCTCGATTTTTTGCGACTTAAAAATTCGAGTCAATTTTCTGCTAGAGATACTAGTGGATGGGTTCAAAAAGAAAATGCTGCAAAACACCGTACTTTAAAGAAGTGGTGGTCTTTTGTGGTTGTTTTTCTTTTATCCCTTTCTTTAAATGCCCAGGTAGATGTTTCTGCTAGTGGGGGAACTTCAACAGCAAGCTACACAACTTTGAAAGGAGCGTTCGATGCGATTAACGCAGGTACACACACTGGAACGATTAGTATTTCTATTAGTGCTAACACAACTGAAACCGCACAAGCTGCACTAAATAGTAGCGGTACAGGTAGTGCAAGCTATACAAGTGTTAACATCAAACCTGCTTCAGGAACAACGCCCACTATTAGTGGTAGCATTAGCACATCTATTATTAAATTAGTTGGTGCTGATAATGTAACAATCGACGGTAGTAATACTGTTGGTGGCACAACAAGAGATCTTAGTATCATCAATAACTTTATTGGCACTAAGGCTATTACGGGTACTGGGCCTTCTGGTACAACTCCAGCGGCAGAGGCGACAAGTCTTGTAATTTGGCTAGCAGCCTTAACTGGTGATGGTGCTACAAGTAATACCATTAAAAATTGTATAGTAAGAGGCAGTACGCGTAGAAATTGTTATGCTGCAATTTTAAGTTCTAACTCATCTACTACAGCAGGAACTGCTGCTGCTCCTTATCCAGGCACACCTGCAGCGAATAATAATAACACTATTAGTAATAATAGTTTAGGGTATGCTCAACACGTAATTAGAACAAACGTGGCTTCATTTGTGGAATCAAATTTAACTATTACAAACAACAATATTGATAGTGCATTTACAAATGGAATATTTATCTCAAACATAACGGGGGCAACTATTAGCGGAAATACTTTAAATAATATTGCTACCTCTTCTGATGATTTAAGTGGAACTATTCATGGAATTCAAACTAGTGGAGTTTTTAGTGGCTGTACAATTAGTAATAATAAAATTTTAAAAGTTCGTCAAAATAGTCTTAGTCTATTTGTTGCTTATTCAGCAAGAGGAATAACACTGGCTTCGTCAAGCAATAATGCCAATAATATTGTTGCAAACAATTTTATTGGAGATGTTTCAGCTTATGGAATTGGCACATCATTAACAGTTCATGGTATTCTTCTTACAACTTCTGGTACTGCAGCAACCACTACTGCTCCAATTTGGAAGGTTTATCATAATACAATAAATTTAACTACACCATCAACTGCACCCAATAATCAAACTTCTGCATTTAGTGTTAGTTTAGTTGCAAACTCTACTGCAAGTTTAGATATCAGAAACAATATTTTTGCAAACAATATTCCTAGTACATCTGGCAACACAAACTATTGGGCGTTTTTTAATTTTACCCCAACTGTTTTAGGTTTTGCAACTTTGGATAAGAATGCATACTATACTTCAAATGCTGCAATAATTTCAAACAATCCATCTCAAATTGGTAATCTATCTGCTTGGCAAAGTTTTACTGGTAAAGAAGCTAATGGGGTATTTGTTCAACCCACATTTACTTCTTCAGGCGACTATCATTTGTCTGCTGTTGCAGGTAATGCCAGTTTAAATAATGCGGGCACTCCAATATCTGCAGTTACTGCAGATATTGATGGTGATACCAGAAGTACAAATTATCCAGATATTGGTGCTGATGAAATTATTTATGCACCAAAAATTAGTGGTATTTCTCCATCATCAGCTTGTGCAGGTAATACTGTAACAATTAATGGTGCAGATTTTACAGGTGCAACAAATGTTAAACTTGCCGGTGTCAATGCATCTTCATTTAGCGTTGTAAGCACTTCACAAATTACTGCTGTCGTTGCAGGGGGCTATACTTCACCAGTTACCGATTCGGTTAAAGTAACAAATGCCTATGGCACTGCAGCAAGTTCTGCAGCATTAACTCGTAACGCTCCTGGTACATATATCTCAAAATCACTTTCAACCGGTAGCACAGGAGATCAAGTAATTATTACTGGAACCAATTTGACAGGTGCAGCATCTGTTACATTTGGTGGAGTTGCCGCATCTATTAGTATCACAAACTCAACGCAAATTGTTGCAACAGTTCCAACTGTTTCTAACGGTAGTGTTGCAGTTGTAATTACAGATATTTGTGGAAACACAGTAAGTGCTGGTAGTTTTACTGTGGTTACAGCAAATCCTTGTACTACTCCTTCTGAGCAGCCTAGTAGTTTTGTTGCTTCATCAACTAGCACTACTGCATTAAATGGAACTTTCACAGCAGCTACAGGTAGCCCATCTGGTTATATTGTTGTATATAGTACCAGTGCTTTATCTGGAACTCCTCAAGATGGCACAACATATACAGCTGGTGGAAGTTTAGGTGGTGGAACTATTAAACAAATTTCAGCTTCTACAAGTGTATCTTTAACAGGATTAACTGGTAATACAGCTTATATAGTAACAATATTTGCATATAATGGAGGTGGTTGTACTGGTGGTCCTTTATACAATACAACTTCTCCATTGATTTATAATTTTGTGACTTGTTCAAATATACCTACTTCTGTAACCGCAACACCAGTAGTAGTAAGTAATGTAAATAACATTAACTTAAGTTGGAATATTCCATCTGGTGGTAGTGCTAATAGTTTATCATATTCTATTGATGTTACTTCTGATGCTGCATATTCAAATCCAGTTTCTGCTTCTCCTTACACAACAAGCTCATTAAGTCAAGCCGTTACAGGATTAAATTTTGCCACACAGTATTACTATAGAATTCGTTCTAACAATGGCTGCTCTAGTAATTATGTAACTGGTACCGCAACAACTCTTTGTGGTGGTGGAACTGTTCTGCCATATTCTCAAAATTTTGATGCTGTAAACTCGCCTGCGTTTCCTGGTTGTTGGGCAAGTGAAGATGCTAACTTCGATGGTGTTACATGGAAGACAGGTTTCCCTACTAATGCAACAGGTTTATCTAGCCCTAATGTATTGAGATATGATGCAAATGGTACTTATGTTGGAAGCGATGCAACCAAAGCAGCTAACGATTGGGTATTTAGCCCAGGTTTCAATTTAACTGGTGGTGTTAGTTACTCATTAAGTTTCTCTCAAGCAAACTACTCAAATAGTGAGAATTTAACCGTTAAATATGGTACTGCTCAAGCATCAGCAAGTATGACTAGTGGAACTTTATGGACAGGAGCTGGTTTAAGAAATACTGCTGCACAAAACGTTGCGGTAGCATTTACGCCAACATCTTCTGGTGTGTACTATTTTGGATTTTGGGTAACATCTCCTGCTTATGGTACTGCAACACCGCATGGTGGAATTTCTGAATATGTTGACAATTTCAAAATTCAAGTTACACCTCCTCCTCCAACTGCTCCTAGTACTCTAACGTTCCCTTCTGTAGGCTCATCTTCTGTTGGATTAAGTTGGACTGATAATTCTAGTAATGAAGATGGATTCTATGTTTATTCATCTACCGATGGAACAAACTATACGCTTCAAAGCACATTAGCTGCGAATACAACTACAGCAACAGTTTCAAACTTAAATGCAAGTACTTTATATTACTTTAAAGTTACAGCATTTAATACTGGAGGTGAAAGCACAAGTGGTGCAACAGGATCTACAACGACCACTGATTGTGGTGGAATTTACACGACGAACACTTATGTGGGTTCTTTCTTCGCAGGAACAGTTGCTAATTGGAACACACCAGGAAACTGGAGTTTAGGACACGCACCTACAAGCTGCGATAACGTTGTAATCAATGCAAATAATTTACAAGAAAGTGGAAGTACAATTTGTTATTTATATTTAAATGCAAATGCTTCAATGCATAATTTAACTATTACTGGTTCAAATACACCGAACACTGCGGGAACCAGACAAGCATTGTTTGTTTATAACAATGGATATAATATGTTGATTAGTGGAGATTTGACAATGTCTAACGATAGTGCTGGTAATGGTGCTAGTGTTAATGATAACGTTTTGTTAATCGCTGGTAATGGTGGAAACATAACTGTTGAAGGAAATACGAATATTGGAAGCACCGGAAACAGGTTGGCTTCAATCGGTGGTGCTAGTGGTTTTGCAAACATTATATTCAAAGGAGATGTGGTATTAGGTCCACAAGCTTTACTAAACTATGGTTCTCTTGTGTATTATATTTTCGATAAACCAGGTAACCAAACTTTAACAATGACTTCTACTCAAACTGATGGAAGTTCTACATATGGTTTAGGAAACCTAACCATTGGTAATACTAACACAACCATTCTTACTCTGGCTGGTTCTGGTACATCACCAGCATCTGCTGTAGTTGGAGATTTCTTATTAGATCACGGATCAACCTTAAATATTCCTTCTGGTCAAAAACTAAATAGAGTTGTAAATGGTGGAACATTCACAATGAATACTGGTACAACTTTGAAAGTAGGTGGTTCTACTGGTGGTGTTGGAAACAGCAATTTCCCAAGCAAATTTGCATCATTCTCAATGGGTAATTCATCTATAGTTGAGTATAATGGAACTTCTGCACAAGATGTTGCTGCTGCTCCATCTTATTGGGATTTAAAAGTTAATAATAGTGCTGGATTAAACTTAATGGCAAATACACTAGTAACTTACGATTTAACTTTTGTATCTGGTAAAGTAAACACAGGTTCTTACACATTAACTTCTGGAATTTATGGTTCTGTTTCTGGTGCAAATTCTTCTAGTTATGTTAATGGCAAACTGGCTAAAACTATTGGAGCAAATACTGCATATACTGTATATCAGATTGGTGATGCAAGTACTTACACGCCAACTACGCTTAATTTTACTGGAAATACAAATAGTGGTAATACCATGACTGTGAGCACAACGAGTGGTGCGAGTTCAGCACTTGGATATGCTCGTTCTGGAATTAGTACAAGTAAATATTTAAATCGTTACTATACTATTACAAACAATGGTGTTTCTGGGTTTACTTCTTTCACTCCATCTTTCACATACTCTTTATCTGATATTATTGGTTCTGCTGATAATTCAAATTATAAAGTATCTGACTCTGTTTATGGTGGTGGTTGGTCTATTCTTTCTACAACCAATCCATTCGCAATTACTACAAATGCTACTTTAAGCAATTTTGCATCGCCAGTAACTGCTGATTTTGTAATTGGAGAAATTGACCCTGCCCCACTTCCAGATTTAACTGGATTTACGCCAACATCGGCTTGTGAGGGTTCGAACTATGTTATTACGGGTTCTAATTTCTATGCTATCACTGGTGTAACGATTGGCGGTACTAATGTTCCGGTATTTACAGTAAACTCACCAAGTCAAATTACAATAACAGTTCCAGTAGGAATAGGTAATGGTGTGATTGCAGTTTCAAACGCAACAGGAACAGCTACAACAGCTACTGCACTTACTACGTTTGATCAACCTCAAACAACTGTAAGTTTATCATCTCAAACTATCTGTAGCGGGGATGCTATAACAACTATTACGCTTGGTAATACTGGTAATTTATCTGGTACTACTTATTCATGGACAAGAACTGGTAACATATCTGGTGGAACCAATGGAACTAGTGGTACTACAGATATTAGTGGAACACTTGTTTCTACTTCTACCGTTTCAGAAACTGCAACTTATGCTGTTACTTCAAATGCAAATGGTTGTGCTGGTACAACAGTAAATGCTACTGTAACTGTTAAAGCTTCTCCAGGTACTGTTAGTGTAACTCCAAGTTCTGCGAGTATTTGTCAAACTGTTGCTCAACCTTTAGTTGGTTCTTACAGTGCAGCTACTGGCTCATCGGTAACAAACTCTGGAGCAATTTCGGTAACTGTACCTGATGCGAATATTGCAGGTGTGAATACCATTTTAAATGTTAACAATATTCCAGCAGGAGCAATCATAACTGGTATAGACGTTGGATTTAGTGTTACACACACTTTTGTAAGCGATATTGCTATCAACTTAACAGCACCAAATGGTAAAACATTGAATCTTGCTTACCAAGAAGGTGGATCTGGTCATAATTACACTAATACTGTAATTAGCTCAACTGGTTCAAATACGTTACCTATTGATTCAACAGATGATATTACTGGAACCTATGCAGCTGATGCTTTACTTGGTGTTGGCCCTTCTGCATTTAAATCAAATGTTACTGATTTTTCTAATTTGTACACTGTTGCAAATGGTAATTGGAGATTGAGTGCCAGAGATTACTTCACTGGTGACGAGGGAACAATTACAAACTGGAATATCACAATTTACTACACTCTTGCACCTACATTCAATTGGACTAAAGTTGGCGGTGGCTATGCAGGTTTATACACAGATGCTGGCTTTACTGCTTACAATGGTGGAAGTAATTCTACAGTGTATGTAAAAAATGCACCAGGATCATATACTTATACAGCTAACTTGTCATTTGGTGGTTGTACAGCAAGCTCAAGTCCAATTAGTGTTGATATTGCAGGTGTTCCTGTTGCTACTAGAAGCATAGCTTCACAAACTATCTGTTCTGGATCAGCTATTACAGATATCGTATTAGGAACATCAAACAATGTTACAGGAACAACATTCTCTTGGTCTCGTGATAACAATGCAAATATTACTGGTTCAATTGGAGCAACTGGAACTGGAGATATCAGTGGAACTTTAATCAACACAACATCATCTCCAATAACAGTAACTTTCACAATTACACCAACTGGTCCGGGTGCAACAGCTTGCCCTGGTTCAGATATCACTGCAACAGTAACTGTTAACCCTACACCTCTTGCTACTGCATCTCCTGCTAGTCAAAATGCTTGTTCTGGTACTGCTATTACTCCAATTACACTTGGTACAACAAATAGTGTATCTGGAACAAATTACACTTGGACAAGAGATAACACCAGTGCTGCTACTGGAATCGCTGCTAGTGGAAACTCTTTCGTTAGTGGTGTTTTAACTAATACCTCTGGTGTAACTACTGTTACATTTAGCATTACCGCAGTTGGGCCAGGTGCAAGTGCTTGTGCAGGTACTCCAGCTACAGCAACTGTAACTGTTTACAATGCTGCAAGTGTTTATAACGTAACTGGTGGTGGTACTTATTGCTCATCTCCAGGAACTGGTGTGCCAGTTGGGCTTTCAAATTCGCAAGTAGGTTACACTTACCAATTATTATTAAATGGTTCTCCTGTAGCTTCTGCAGGTGGTACTGGATCGGCTTTGAGTTTTGGTAATCAGCTCTCTGCTGGAACCTATACGGTTCTTGCACAAAATGCAGGTTGCTCAACTCCAATGAATGGAAGTGCAACTGTTACTGTAATTACAACTGTAACACCTACCATTACACTTGTTGCTAGTTCAACTACAGCATGTGCTGGAACGAATGTTTCATTCTTTGCAGTTTCAACTGATGGTGGAACTAATCCAACCTATAATTTCTTAGTAAATGGTATTAGTAAACAAAGTGGAGCAAGTAATGCTTATGTAACAAACACACTTCAAAATGGTGATATCGTTAGTTGCGTTTTAAGTAGTTTCAATACTTGTCAAACATCATCTACAACTAATAGTAATGAAATTACTGTAACAATTAATGCTGGAGCTACATTAGCTGCACCAGCTGCAATTGCTGGTACTACAACACAATGTACTGTTGGAGCATCTAACTACTTGAAAGACGCAACAGCAAACGGAACTTGGTCTAGTAGCAACCCATCGGTAGCAACTATTAATACTAGTGGTTATGTTACTGCTTTAAGTAATGGTGTTACTGTTATCAGCTATTCTATTACTGGTTCAAATGGTTGTAAGAATAGTTCATCAGTGGTATATACAGTAGCTGAACAAGCTGCAGTTGCAGCAATCACTGGACCAATAAAAGTTTGTGTAGGTTCTACAATTACCTTAAGCAATGCAACTTCTGGTGGTGTTTGGAGCAGTGCTAATAATGCTGCTAGTGTAAATGCTTCTAGTGGTGTTGTAACGGGTACATATGGTGCAACAAATTATACAGCAATTATTAACTATAAAGTTACCAATGCTGCTGGTTGTAGTAAATCTTCAAGTTATAATGTAACAGTAAATGCTAAACCGGGTGTACCTACTATACAATATGCAGGCGGAACCGCAAATCCTCAAACTGGAGCTGGCGGCGGATTCTGTATCAATAAAACATTCACAGTTATTGGTAGTCCTGCAGGTGGTGCTTGGTCAAGTAGTAACACATCTGTTGTAAGTATTGGAAGTTCATCAGGTGTTGTTAATACACTAGCATTAGGAACTGCTACAATTACTTACACTTACACAAATGCCAATTCTTGTAGCAATAGCAGATCTGTTAATGGATCAGTTGTTAATTGCCCAGGAGGTAGAGGTGTAGATTATGTAGCACCTAAGCAAGAAATGGACTTTACACTTTATCCTAATCCTGCAAAAGGTTCAGTTGCTATTACAACACAATTTGTTGAAAATGGTGGACAAATTATTGTAACTGATATTTTCGGAAAACGTGTAAAAACGCTAGCTTTAAGCTTGGGTACTAACAATATTGATATTAGTAACCTTAGTAAAGGTCTATATCTTGTTAATGTAATTACAAATGATGGTACTAAAGTTAAGAAACTAATTATAGAGTAATTTTCTTGATTGCCTTCATAAAAAAACCCTCCCTCTTCATCGAGTGGAGGGTTTTTTTATAAGCCCACACATAACAGTATTAAACTTATAAACAGTTTACTATTCTGGTTTAGAAAATAATATTTTATAGCAAAACATTATATGACCTTTAACAAAAAAATAATAAAGAAATTTACCCTAAGTTTGCCAACCTCTTAAAGTTTAGACTATGAGAAAAGAACGTAACGAAGATGTTGAATTAAATCTTACTGGTGAAGAAACACCATCAAGCACAAATGATGTAAAACCTAAATGGTATAAAAGAAGCCGAAAAGGAATTACAACATCTACTGCCGATAAAAAAGAAGTGCCAGAAGGACTTTGGAATAAATGTCCAGAGTGTAATTACATTTCAACAACAGCAGAACTAAAAGAAAATTTATTTGTTTGCACCAAATGCAATTACCATCATAGAGTAGGTAGTGAAGAATATTTCGATATTATTTTCGATAATAGTGAATACACCGAATTGTTTGATAATATCAGAAGTAAGGATTTTTTAAATTTTACCGACTTAAAAAATTATCAAAAGAGATTGGATGATATTCATGCTAAAACCAATTTAAAAGATTCAATGCGTGTGGGCGTGGGTAAAGCAAATGGCGAAGGAATGGTGATTGCCTGCATGGATTTTGAATTTATTGGCGGAAGTCTTGGTAGTGTAATGGGAGAAAAATTTAGTCGTGCAGTTGATTATTGTATTGCTCATAAACTTCCTTTTATAGTAATTAGTAAAAGTGGCGGAGCTAGAATGATGGAAAGTGCTTTTAGCTTAATGCAACTTGCAAAAACCAGTGGCAAATTATCTCAACTTAGCGATGCCCAACTTCCTTATATATCTATTTTAACCGACCCAACTTTTGGGGGTATTTCTGCAAGTTTTGGAATGCTTGGTGATTTGAATATTGCAGAGCCAGGAGCTCTTATTGGATTTGCAGGTCCACGTGTTATTAAAGAAACCATTAAACGTGATTTACCAGAAGGTTTTCAAAGAAGTGAATTTTTATTAGAACATGGATTTTTAGATTTTATCATTGATAGAAAAAATATGAAAGAAAAACTAGCACAATTGGTGGTGTTATTTAGAAGCTAGTTTTTTGTACCAATGGCAACAGAATTTAATAATAGGCAAGCATATTTTAACTACTTCATAGATAATAAACACGAAGCAGGTATTGTGCTGCTCGGTACTGAAGTAAAGAGCATTCGGGATGGCAAACTAAGTTTTAACGATGCTTTTTGCTTAATTGAAAGCAATGAAATTTGGTTAAGAGGCTTATATATTGGTGAGTATAAATTAGGCACAACAAACAACCATATTGCTGTTCATGATAGAAAACTATTACTAAAAAGCAGAGAAATAAAAAGACTGCAGGTTGCTACGAAAGAAAAAGGCCTAACTCTTGTTCCCTTAAAAGTTTATATCAACGATAAAAACTTAGTAAAAGTGGAAATTGGTGTAGCAAAAGGTAAAAAACTTCACGACAAAAGAGACACCATCAAGCAACGAGATAATGATAGAGAGATTAAGAAATATCTGGGATAAATCAACTACTCAAATTCATAACCGATATCACTTCTAAAATACATTCCCTCAAAATTTATTTGCGATAAAATCTGCTTGCCTTTTTCAACAGACTCTTTTATTGAATTGCCTTGCGAGGTAATAGCCATTACCCTTCCACCATTTGTAACCAAATTATTTTCAGCATCAATTTTTGTTCCTGCATGAAAAATAAACGATGTTTTTTCCATAGACACATTTGCTAGTTGGCTAATTAGCACATTCTTTTTGTAATCTCCCGGATAACCTGCACTAACTGCCATTACTGTTGTAAAAAATCCCTCATTATATTCAATATTGGCATCTATTAAAGTGCCATTATCCATTGCTGCAAAAAGACTTACTAAATCTGTTTCTAAACGCGGTAAAATAACCTCTGTTTCTGGGTCGCCTAGTCTGCAATTATATTCAATAACATAGGGCTGACCATTACAATTCATTAATCCTAAAAATACAAATCCATTATAAATTAAATGATCATTTTGCAATCCTTGAATGGTTGGCTTAATAATTTTTTCATCCACCTTTTGCATAAAAACATCATTCATAAAAGGCACAGGAGAAACACAACCCATACCACCAGTGTTAAGCCCTGTATCGCCTTCACCTATTCGTTTGTAATCTTTTGCATGTCCAATAATCTGATAATCTTTTCCATCAGTTAAAACAAAAACACTCACTTCAATTCCTTGTAAAAATTCTTCAACAACAACCTTGCTTGAAGCATTTCCAAATTGCTTGTTTACAATCATCTCTTCAAAAACATCCAACGCTTGTGAATGACTTTCACAAATCACCACACCTTTACCAGCTGCCAATCCATCGGCTTTTAAAACAATAGGTAAAGAATGCTGTTGTAAGTAAGTTCTACCGTCTTCATAATTATCAATTGTAAACTCGGCATAGGCAGCTGTTGGAATATTGTTTTTTTGCATAAACTCTTTTGCAAAAGCTTTACTGCCTTCTAACTGAGATGCAGCAGCAGATGGAGCAACAATGACCATATTTTTTAGCTCTTCGGTATTCTTTAAAAAATCATAAATACCTTTTACCAATGGTTCTTCGGGGCCAACCATCACCAATTGAATTTTATTATCAATACAAAACTGTTTTATAGCTTCAAAGTCAAGGAGGGTAAGTGCAACATTGGTTCCATAAGCTGCTGTTCCTGGATTGCCAGGTGCTATAAAAAGTTGAGAACAATGATGACTTTGTTGCATTTTCCAGGCAAGTGCATTTTCCCTTCCTCCAGAACCTAATAATAAAATATTCATAACAATTTTTAAAGGTGGCGAAAGTAAAAGTATTTATTTGTCTTTGGTCAATACTTCAAATTGTTGTTTATGGAAAAATCAACAAGTTTGTCAAGCGTATTGATAACAATCATACCAATCACTCTTATCAAGCTATACATTTGCACAAATTTTTTATATGAACGATATGAATAGAATTATAGATATAACTAAAGATGTAGCCTTAAGAAATATTGCCGAAAAAGTAATCAATAATACGCGTATCAGCTTTGATGATGGGGTAACTTTATTCGAGAAAGGATCACTTTCTTTTTTAGGTGCATTAGCGAATTATGTTAGAGAAAAAAAGCATGGAGATATCACTTATTTCAATAGAAATTTTCATATAGAGCCAACAAATGTGTGTGTGTTTAGTTGCAAGTTTTGTTCTTACTCAAAATTATACGCTCATAAAGAAGAAGGCTGGGAACTAACGGTTGATCAAATGATGAATATTGTAAAATCTTATGATGGAAAGCCTGTTACAGAAGTTCATATAGTTGGTGGGGTTCATCCCAAAATGACATTACCTTTTTTTGCAGATTTATTAAAAGCCATTAAAGCTCATCGCCCGGAATTACACATTAAAGGCTTTACTCCTGTTGAGTTAGATTATATGTTTAAGAAAGCAAAACTTTCTGTTGAAGAGGGTATGAAATTTTTACATGAAGCTGGCTTGGATTCTTTGCCAGGCGGCGGTGCAGAGATTTTTCATCCGGAAGTGAGAACGCAAATTTGTGAAGATAAAGTTGATGCCGAAGGCTGGTTGCATATTCATAAAGCTGCACACCAATTAGGAATGCATAGCAATGCGACCATGCTATTTGGACATATAGAAAAATACTGGCATAGAATAGACCATATGGAGAGACTGCGTCAATTGCAAGATGAAACAGGTGGCTTTAATACCTTTATTCCATTGAAGTTTAGAAATAAGGATAATGATATGAGCTATATTAACGAAAGCAGCACCATTGAAGATTTAAAAGTATATGCTGTGGGTAGATTATATTTGGATAACTTTAACCACGTTAAAGCATATTGGCCTATGTTGGGTAGACAAAATGCCCAGCTAACACTTGGCTTTGGTGTAAACGATATTGATGGAACCATCGACGATACCACAAAGATTTATAGTATGGCTGGCAGTGAAGAGCAAACCCCATCGATGAGTACAGCACAATTGGTAACTTTAATTAAACAAGTAAATCGTAAGCCAATAGAAAGAGATACTTTGTATAATGTAGTAACCGATTATAGTACACAAGATGTAGATTTGGCATCATTAAACTAAACAAATTTTAAAAACCATTACCACATTGTTTTCATTATTAAAACTAACACAATGAACCAAACTATTTTAATTACAACCAGTACCCACTTAGAAGGATATAAAATTAAAAAACACCTGGGTTTAGTACGAGGTATTACTGTTCGATCAAGAAGCATTTTAGGTAATATGGCAGGAGGTTTTATGACCATCTTTGGAGGTAGAAGTGCTATCTATACTGAGCTATGTGAAAAAGCAAGAGAAGAATCTTTGCAGCTTTTAATTGAACATGCCCAGCAAATGGGTGCCAATGCTATTATTAATATGCGTTACGATGCTAATGAAGTAATGAATGGTTTAACCGAAGTGTTAGCCTATGGAACTGCAGTGTATGTTGAGCAATTGCCAGAATAATTCTTTTTTGGAACAATACTTGCCTAACAGGGCAAAACTAGTTTTGCTTTATTCAATCTATTAGTATCAGCATCTATGGCTCAGCAACAAATATTTCAAACAAATAACCCTAAACGATGGAAACAATTTAAATGGACTGGAAGAATATTTTTATTCCTGTTAATTGTGTGTGCAGTGATTGTTTTTATTGGGCTAAGAAGCGTAAACAAAGTTGAAATTCCTAAATTAAGAATTGCAAACGAAAGATATAAAAATGCTCTGACTGCAAAGAGTGGCCTTTATAAAGAAAGTAAATACAGCGAAAGTTATAACGATTATCGTGCTTTTATAAACAAGCAAGTTTTAAATGGCACTACAGTTCACGATACCGACCATTTTTCTCCTACTGTTTTCGATAATGAAATAGGCATCCGAGCAGGGTTTTATGTTGCCTGGGATGCTCAATCTTTTTTCTCTTTAAAGAGAAATATCAGTAAAATGAATATGGTATTGCCCGAGTGGTTTTTTATCGACCCTAAAGCTGATACCTTAGTTACAAATATTGATAGCCGTGCCTTAAAAATAATGAAGTCGAGCGGTGTTGCCATTGTGCCCTTATTAAGCAACAACTATAATGGAAAATTCAGAGGAGATTTATTACACAATATCTTAAATAGCACTGCATTAAAGAACAAGCTCATTAACGATATTGAAAAAGTATTAACTGTAAATCATTTTAGAGGCATTAATGTAGATTTTGAGGAATTGGAAGAAAGAACCGATGAGTCTTTAATTGAATTTCAAAAACAACTATACACACAACTGCATAGCAAAGGCTTTATAGTAACACAGGATGTAAGCCCTTTTAATACCGATTATAATTATGATGCCTTAGGAAAATATAACGATTATATTTTTTTAATGGCCTACGACCAAAGCACTTCTCAAACCAAGCCTGGCCCTATTTGCAGCCAACAATGGATAAGAAAAGCAACCACCGAATTAACAAACAAAATATCGCCTGATAAAGTAGTGTTATGTATGGCTGCTTATGGTTACGACTGGCCGGCAGATGAAGGTAAAGATGGCACAGTAACCTATCAGGAAGCATTAACAACTGCTAAAGAAAGCGACGGTGTTATTAACTTCGACAATAATACCTACAATCTTTTTTTTGATTATTTAGATGGAAATGATGTGCAACATCAGGTTCATTTTACCGATGCTGCTACCAACTTCAATACACTAAGATATGCTACAGAATTGCAGCTTGCCGGAACTGCACTGTGGCGTTTAGGAAGTGAGGATAGCCGGCTTTGGGATTTCTATGATAAGCCCATGACCAAAGATGGTCTCAAGACTTTCGACTTTGTAGATTTTAGCAGGGTTACCAGTAACAACGATGTAGATTATATTGGTGAAGGAGAAGTATTAGACGTTTTAACAACACCATCTAACGGACATATCAGTGCCACCGTAAGCACCGATGAAATGCTGATTACAAATGAGGTATACGACTCTTTGCCTAGTATGTTTGTTGTACAGAAATGGGGTAAACCTGTTGGTAAAAAAATGGTGCTAACATTTGATGATGGTCCTGATGCAGATTACACGGCAAGAATTTTAGATACACTTTCAAAATACCATGTACCGGGCAGTTTCTTTATTGTAGGATTGGAAGGAGAAAGTAATTTACCACTTATTCGAAGAATTTATAACGAAGGTCACGAACTGGGCAATCATACTTTTACCCATCCCAATATGGCAAAAGTGAGCCAAAAACGTGCAGGAATAGAAATTGATTTAACAAGGTTGCTTATTGAGTGTGTCACTGGTCATAGTACCATCATGTTCAGAGCACCTTTTAATGCAGATAGTGAACCTGAAACTATGGAAGAACTAGTACCTGTTGCTTATAGTAGGACTAAAAATTATTTGACCATTGGCGAAAGTATAGACCCCGAAGATTGGCAGGCTGGTGAGGTAGAGAACTTTAATGGCGATACTATTTTTAATAGGGTGGTGCGATTTAAAGACCACGGAAGTATTATTTTATTGCACGATGCAGGTGGCGATAGAAACGCTACTGTAGATGCCCTTCCTAAGATTATTAAATATTTTCAGGCACAAGGCTATACGTTTACAACTGTTGCCGATTTGCTAGGCAAAAAACGCGATGAAGTAATGCCGCCAATACCAAAAGATAAAAGCTATTACCTTGTGCAATTTAATTTAGTACTTGCCGAAACGGGCTACTATTTAGGCAATATTTTCTTTTGGCTATTTATTAGTTTTTTAATCTTAAGTTTTATAAGATTGGCAGCCATTACAGTGCTTGCATTCTTACAAAATAAAAAAGAAAAAACACTTTCAAAAAGCTTTGCTCAATTAACAGCTTATCCAAAAGTGGCCATCATTGTTCCTGCATTTAACGAAGAATTAACTGCCGTAAAATCTGTTACTAAATTGCTAGAGCGTAGCTATCCAAACTTTGAAATTATTTTTGTAGATGATGGAAGTAAAGATGCTACTTATGCTAACATGCAAGAGGCTTTTGGCAATCATCCTGATGTAAAAATATTTACCAAACCCAATGGTGGCAAAGCTGCTGCACTGAACTATGGTATTTCACAAACAGATGCTCCTTATGTTGTGTGCATAGATGCCGATACACAACTTGGCCCCAATGCAGTGAATTGGTTAATGCAACCTTTTTTACAACCACAGGAAGGTGATAAAAAAATTGCTGCTGTTGCCGGACACGTAATTGTGGGCAACGAAGTAAATATCATTACACGTTGGCAAAGTATAGAATATATTTTTAGTCAGAATTTTGAAAGAAAAGCATTTGGATATGCCAATGCCATTACTGTTGTGCCTGGTGCTATTGGAGCTTTTGATAAAGCAGTGATTGAAGAAGTGGGTGGATTTCCTACAGATATTTTGGCCGAGGATTGCGATTTAACCATTCGTATTTTAGATGCAGGATATGTAGTAGCCAATCAACCGAAAGCTTTAGCATTTACCGAAGCTCCCGAAACAATTAAACAGTTTATGAAGCAACGTTTTCGTTGGACTTTTGGTGTGATGCAAACCTTCTGGAAACACAAGCATACACTCTTCTCATCTAAAAAGAAAAATCTGGGATGGATTGCATTGCCCGATATTTTAATTTTTAAATATATCATTCCAATTTTTACACCTATTGCCGATGTGCTGATGATTATTGGTTTAATTACTGGAAATGCTCAAAGAATAGGGATGTATTACTTATACTTTATGGCACTTGATTTATCATTAGCTATTGTGGCTTTTGCATTCGAAAAGCAAAATCCTTTAAAACTTCTCTGGCTTATTCCACAAAGGCTGGTTTACAGATGGTTGATGATGGTGGTATTGTTTAGAAGTTTAAGAAAGGCCATTAAAGGAGAATTGCAACACTGGGGCGTGCTAAAAAGAACAGGTAAAGTGCAGGTAAGCAGCGAACCTTTGGCTTAGAAAATAGTTTAATTTGTAAAAATTTATCTCTTGTATAATCTTTCGCATTTTAAAGCAAACAATCCAGAGGAAGTAGTTGCATTTATGCACAAGAATCCTTTTATTGTTTTATGTGGTGTTGATGAAAACAATAAACCTGTTGCCACCCATATTCCTGTTTTAATAGAAGAAAGAGATGGTAAAATTTATTTGCAGGCACATGTGATGCGTAAACAGCTTCATACGGTAGCTTTTGAAAACAATGCTAATGTGCTGGCCATTTTTAGTGCTGCACATGGTTATATTAGTGCTACAAACTACACAGAACAAAACACTGCCAGCACCTGGAATTATCAGGCTGTTCACGCGAGTGGAACCATCCATTTTTTAGATGACAAAGCCCTGCATTATTTGCTAACAAAACTTACCGAAAAATTTGAAAATAATCCCCACTCTCCAGCATTATTGCAACAAATGGACGAGCAATATGTGATAGATTTAATGAAAGCCATTGTTGCATTTGAAATTGAACTAACCAATATTGAGCATGTTTTTAAACTGAGCCAGAATAAAGATCAGGCGACCAGAGAAAAGATTATAGACCACCTGGAAAAAAACGAAGGGGAACAAGAAATCCTTCTTGCTAAAACGATGAAAGCTTTTTATAAAAGCAAATAAAATTCGGTTAGGCATATTTTTTTTACACCATTCTCTTTTGCATTTTCGGTTATAACCAAAACCCATTTTGCTAATACTTTTTTGTCTTCTGCTATAGCGAAACCAAAATCCGCTATAGCGGAAATGAAATTTGCTATAACAGATTTGGAAAAAGTAATACCGGAAATCAATTTCGCTATAACTTTTGGCTTTTCCGCTACAGCGGAAATGAAATCCGCTATAGCGGAAAACAAATCTGCTATAACTGAAAGCAGGTTTCCTACATCTGAAAAGGGTATTTGTGGGTATGAATTCTGGAAATAGATACTTGAAGTGGCGAAACAGGGTAGTTAAAAACGCTTATCCATCATCTTTATGGTGCTCCTTTTTAGTAAAAACAGATTTAATACAAAAAATTGATTGTCTGCAAAAAAGTTGTCTGCAATAGCCAACTCAAAATAATTATCCTTTTTTAAGGAATCATCTGCACCTAAGCACTTGTAACTATCAAATATACTGCACAGTTCGGCAAAAGATGGTCTTGCTACTAAACATTGAGTATTCTGCCCTATCTCGCACATCGTATTCTTTTTTCCTACATTTTTGTGGAGGATTTTTTAAACTACAACAATGAACGCAATAGATTTAGACAAAAAGTTAGAAACATTTGGTAATCTTATTAAAGAATTAGGTTCGGCAAACTACACCAGCAAGGAATTGTGGCAACGCCAAAAAGAAATTGCCGAAAATTTTAAAGCGGCTCAATTTGCTGCTCCTGAATTGCGGGATGCTGCACAAGAAAAGTTTCAACAACTGATCAATCAATTGAAAGAGAAAGAAAACCAGTTGGAAGCTGCTAACGAAAAATTTTGTGAAGAAGCTGAAGAGCTTGTGGCACAAATGGAACAACTATTTGCGAAACATACAGATGAAGCTCCTTTAAGTAAGGATGAATTTGCGGAATTGAGAAAATTGGGTAACCAGGCTTTTGAGTATTTTAAACTACCACGTTGGTCAACAAAGGAAAGAAGAACAACCGCCTGGGATAAATATAGCAGCATTAGAAATGCTGTGAAAGATAAAGAAGATGAATTGTATGCAAAAGTGAGAGAGGAAAAGTCGAAACAAATTTCTCAATCACTTGAAATTACCGAAAAGCTTTGTGTGGTGGTAAATGCTTGTCATCCTTCGGTCGACATTAATGAGCTACTCAATTATGTAAACAGGTTTCATCAGTTTCTGCAAGAAGCGAATCTTACAGAACTTAATACTGTTTGGCATTTAATAGAAAAGCCAGAAGATGTAAAATACTCTTTACGTTGCAGAAACGAAACACTTAACGATGTAAGAAACTTTATTGCTAACTATAAAGATTATTTAACAAGAGAACATAAGGGACAAATTTTTGCGAATATTGATGCCTTGAAAACAGATTTAAAAAAGGCTTGGGAAACGCTTAAAGAAGATCAGGAAATAAAGAAAAAAGAAAGAGATGAAAAGCGTTTGGAATGGAATAAAAAGCAACAGGATTTCTTAAAAATGCTGGAAGGAAGACTAGAAAATCAAATTGCATATAAAGCCAAACAAGAAGGTTATTTAGTTAGTCAGCATGAATTTGCAAAAAGATTTGAAGATAGAATTCCGCAACAAAAAGAATACATAGAAAAGTTAAAAGAACAATTAGTTGATTTAGAAAAAAAGTACGCAACAGCGTGGACAGACTCTTTTAAAACCAAG
>CANGOT010000016.1 GCA_947455425.1 Chitinophagaceae bacterium
GTCTGATAATGTCTATTTCAGATATTCAATGTGTTTAGAGATACTTGATTACGCTTTAAATGATTTGCTTTTCAAGTATAATGAAGATTTTGAATTGAAAATGGGAGTAAATAAGAGGTTGCAAATCGAAGATTGCTTTGATTTACAAGTGAAGAAAGACCGAAAACTTATAAAACTTTTTTTTGCTGAACATACAAAAAATGCTTCTAGAATAAGTTCGGCAGTCTATGATCAATACCTTAAAATGAACCATCAAAATCTTGGAATTGGTAGTTATAGTAAAGTTATTCAGTTAATTTTGAGCTATAAATTTAACATTTGGCGAGATAAATGTAAGCTCATTGAAAAATCGAAATAGATACAAATCAATAAATCGGTAACGTTATTGTAGATATATTACTACAAAAAATAATAAATTTATACTACTTTACTATATAATGTAATAAGATCAAATTTGCAAGCGAATTCATGTAAACCTATTATCAAACCCAAAAAACACCTACATCCTATGAAACGTTGGTTAAAAAAAATCTTCATTGTCCCATTAGTGACAACACTGATTATTACTAGTATCTCGGCAAATAGAAGCAGTTGGTCTGGAATGGACTTGTCTTCTGATGAAATTAGTAATAGCGTACATTTTCAACTCCAAAGAGGGAGTAATTCTTTAAGTGAATTTAAAAAAATACAGCCCATTCTAGACAGATTTGTATCTGTAAAATACAGTTCGGCTTATTTATTTAACATTCTCGGCAAGCCAAACGACGTTGTTGTAAACAATAGCCAGACTCAATATTATTATTATCTTACAGAGAGTTTTAAAGGTTCTAGAGTAAGACTTACGATACAAGATGGGAATCTTGTTTCATATCAAATGGAAAATCAATTAAAACAAACCAATAATACCAAATGATATGAAATTCTACAAAGAAAACTTCGCAAATAATAAAAATCTATTATATTCGGCAATCCTTAATGCTGAAATGTCTGATTTAATTCAATATCCCAATAACAAAATTATCCAAAAAAAACCTAAACCCTTTTTTATGCAAGGAAAGTTTACAATCTCAAAATGCTTAATAGCATTAATGTTTTCGCTTATTGCAACTTTTGCAACAGCACAAACACATTCTGGCTTTAGTGTAACTTCTAGTAGTCAGCAGTGTTTGACCGGAAACTCATTTGTTTTTAATGACACTTCAACTACTGGTGCAAACATTTCTTCTTATGTTTGGAACTTCGGCGATGGCACAACATCTACACAGTTTAACCCACCTGCACATCACTATGCTGCATCTGGGTATTACAGCGTTCAGTTAGTTGTTACAGATACTAGTGGAATTAACTACTACTCAAACCAAACAGTAGTAGTTAATCCAATTCCAGTTGCATCATTTTACTATATTCCAAGCACAACAAATGGACAAACCTTTACTTTTATTAGCACTTCCACAATTACTAATGGTGTAATGGATTACCTATGGGATTTTGGTGATGGAACAACTTCTACTTTAATAAATCCAGCAAAAGCTTATTATGCTGCTGGTACTTATACCGTTAAGCTTGTTGTAACCAGTGATGGTGGATGTAAAGATTCAACTTCACAAACTGTTACTGTTGCTGTTGGAAGTTTAACTTCTAGTTTCAATATTACTTCGATTAGTACTCAATGTTTAAGTGGTAACAGTTTTACTTTCAGCAATTCATCAAGTTCTGGTTCTGGAGTTACCTATTCATGGAATTTTGGTTCCGGTGCCAGTCCAGCAAACTATAGCGGTTTAACTCCACCTGCTGTAACGTATTCTACTACTGGTACAAAAACTATAACACTTACTGTTACTGCTGCGGGTCCCGTAACTACCAGTAGCAGTCAGACAATTTCAGTTGTTGGTAACCCAACTTCTTCTTTTACATATTCAAATGTGAATAATAACTACCAATTTATTTCAACTTCTACGAATGGTACAATTGTTAATTGGAATTTTGGTGATGGTGCAACTTCAAATTCTGATACTGCCAATCAAACGTATACGACAGCTGGAACATATACAGTAAGATTGATTGCTACTAATGCTAACCATTCAGATACATCTTATCAAACAATTCTTGTTGCTGCAATTCCAACTCCACCAGTTGCTGCGTTTAATGTATCATCTGCAAGTTCACAATGTTTTACCAACAATAGCTTCACATTCAATAACACAACTGCGGGCAGTGGTAATACATATCGTTGGTCTTTCCCTAACGCAACTCCAGATACGAGTATTTTAGCAAATCCTGGAGCTGTAGTTTTTAATAGCTACGGATATTATAACGTTACCTTAACAGTAACTAATTCAGCTGGTACAACAACTACAAGTAGAGCTGTAGTAGTAGGGCCAAAACCTACTCCAAGTTTTAGTTATTCAGTTGATAGTACATATAAGTATACTTTCTTCAATGGTTCATATATTGCTCAAGGAACAATTTCAAGTTACAATTGGACTGTTGATGGTGTTAGTTTTTCAACGCTACAAAATCCACCTGTACAAATTCTAACAAATGGCTCACATGTTGTTAAGTTGTTTGCTACTAGTAATCTAGGTTGTGTGGATAGTATTTCAAATACTATCACAGTTGGAACTACTCCGCCACCTGTAGGCTCTCCTGTTGCGGCGTTTAGTGTTACATCTGCAACAAATCAATGTCAAATTGGTAATAGCTTTACTGTAAATAGCAGTTCAACAGGTACAGCGATAAAGTATTATTGGTCATTCCCTAGTGCTACACCATCGTTTGATACAACAGCAACTCCTCCAGCAATTGTATTTAATAGTTATGGAACATATACAATAACATTAGTTGTAACTAATTCTTTGGGTTCTTCTACCGCGACACAAACTGTTGTTGTAGCTCCTAAGCCAACTGCAAGTTTTAGTTCATCTAACACATTAAATACATATACTTTCTTTAATGGTTCTTATGTTGCGTACGATAGTATTTCTTTTTATAATTGGAAATTAGACGGTACTACTTTCTCTACTGCTAAAAATCCAAGTTCTCAAGTATTATCTAGTGGTGCACATACTGTTACTTTAATTGTTACTAGTAACCTAGGTTGTACCGACAGCACTTCACGAAGTATCACTGTTGCTGCTGCCCCTACTGCGGCATTCACAGTTTCGAGTGCATCTACCCAATGTAAAACAGGTAATAGCTTTACATTTAACAACACAACATCTGGTTCAGGTGTAAGTTATATTTGGAATTTTGGTGATGGCACAGGTTCTGGTTCAGCTTCACCAACAAAATCTTATGCTGCTGCTGGAACTTATACCATAAAATTATTTGCTATAAATAACGGTGGAACAGATAGCACTACTCAAACAGTTACTGTGACTAGTGGAACTACTGCGAATTTCGGTTACACTTATGGTAGTGGTAGTGTTGTTAACTTCCACGATTCATCAGTTGGAGCTTCTTCTTATGCTTGGAGTTTTGGAGATGGTTTCACTTCTACTTCTGCAAGCCCTACGAGAAACTATGCTACATTAGGAACTTATACTGTTAAATTAATTACTACTAGTGCAACAGGTTGTAAGGATAGTATTTCTCAAAGTGTTACTGTAGGAACCTTACCTACAGCTTCATTTACTATTACAAGTGCTACAACACAATGTAGCAACAACAATAGCTTCACTTTTGCAAATACATCTACAACAGGTGCTGGTGTAACTTATTTATGGAGTTTTGGTGATACCACTGCTACAACGTATACTCCTTTTGCTAAAACATACACTTATTCTGGAACTATTCCGGTAACATTAACTGTTACAAATGCTTTGGGTAGTGTTTCAGTTACACACAATGTTATCGTTTTGGCCGGACCAACAGCAAGTTTTGTTACTTATAGTAACACCAATGCTGGTGGTAGTTACACATTTATCAGCACTTCAAAGATTCCAGCTGGAACAATGAATTATCATTGGAGTTTTGGTGATGGTACAACAGCAGATTCAATAGTTAACCCAACTCATACTTATGCTGCTCCTGGAACATACACAGTTAAATTAGTTGTGAATGGTGGTTCACCTTGTGCCGATAGTACTTCGAGTACAGTTACTTTCTGTCCAACTGTTACTGCTAAATTTGGTGTAACAAGTACAACTAGTCAGTGTTTAACAGGAAATTCATTCACATTCGCAGATTCTTCTACAACAAATGCTACAAGTGGTTACACAATAGCTTACTCTTGGAGTTTTGGTGATAGTACATTCTCAACATTGCAAAATCCACCAGCACATACCTATGCAGCTTGGGGTGATTATGATGTTAAATTAAAAGTAACACTTACTTCTGGATCTTGTGTTGCTTTAGATTCAGTTACTAAATTAAAACTGGTATCTGCTCAACCTATGCCAGTTGCTAGCTATCGTTTAATTTTAGACAATTTTTATGTTCCAACTGCTTTGTTAACTGATACTACAAGAAGATGCTGGCATTCTGGATATGATTTTTCATATCAAAGTAGTTCAGTGTTAGGTCGCGGAACTATGGATTATTTCTGGCATTTTGGTACTTCTGCGTTATATTTCAGAGATGGCGATAGTAGTCATTATATTAATCCAAGAATTGTATTTGATACAGCTGGTATTTATCCAGTTAAATTAGTAGTTGTATCTGATAAAGGTTGTAGAGACAGTGTTACAAGAATTGTACATTTAAGTGACCCACGTTCAAGATTTAATTACACGATCGATTCATCAAATGTTTATGCTACACCAACTATTTCTGTAACTGATGCTTCTTACGACCATGGAGGATATATAGCTTTATGGAATTGGGATTTTGGAACAAGTGCAACTCCTGCAACATCAACTTCACAAACACCTTCAACGTTTAGTTATGCTTGTGGTGGTACACATCAAGTGAAATTAACTGTTACGAGTGATGTTGGTTGCGTTGTAGATACAACTAGAAGTATCACTGTAAGAATTAGACCTCATGCTGGTTTTAGTATTTCTGCCCCTAATTACATTCCAAACAAATATTCTAGTCCAACACTTGCATTTACGAATTCCACAACTGTAAATGATGCTTGCCCTAGTTTGTCTTATGCTTGGAATTTTGGTGATGGACATACTTCAACATCTACTAATCCAACTCATAAATATGCAGCAGGTGGAACTTACACAGTTACACTTATTGTTACAAACGCAAATGGCGGTAAGAAAGATACTATCACAAATAATGTAACAGTATTAATCAAACCTCAGGCTGCATTTAGTACTAATGTAGATTATGGTGGAGATATTTACAGCAATCCAAATGTAGATGTTACAGATGCGACTACATCAAATGATGCTGCTGCTTCATATACATATGCTTGGGATTTTGGTTCTGGAGCAACCCCAGCAACTTCTACTTCAGCTACACCTTCAAGTGTTACTTATAGTGCAGGTGGTGTTCATACTATTCAGTTAATTGTTACGAATATCAATGGCGGATTAAAAGATACGATTACACATACAGTAAACGTTGTTATTACTCCAAAAGCTATATTGTCTGTTCACATAGATACTATTAGTACTCCTATTCCAATGTCAATTGGTAATGCTGATTATAAGCATCATACACTTACAGCATTAAGTAATCTTGCCAATCCAAGTACAATTGTTACAGGATCAATTGCTCACACAGAAATTAAAATTGATACTGTTTACATTCCATCATCTGCTACCAACCAATATGCAGATGTATTAGACGCTGATGCTGAGTTTGCAATACAACTTGATACTGTTCCTAATTATTTATTTAACGTTACTTTAACAGTAACAAGTAATTTGGGTGTTACTGACGTAACAACAGCTACATTGGGTGCAAGTGAAGCTGGATTTACATTATACAGAGGAATGAATAATAATTCAAGTATACCAGTTATTAAATTGCCAAGCATTGGTTCAACAGGTAAACCTCTTAATTTGCCTAAGGTTGAAGGATTCTCTGTTTATCCAAATCCTGGAAAAGATAACGTTAAAGTAAATTTTGTTGCACCTGCAAAATCATCAACTATCAACATTACAGTTTATAGTGCAAATGGTAAACTGGTTCAACAGCAAAGGAAAAATGTTAGTACTTTGAGCAATGCTACAAACCAAACTTTAGATTTGAATGTTAGTAACATTTCTTCTGGTACATACAGTATTATTATAACTGATGAAAAAGGAACAATAATTGGTAATTCAAAATTTGTAAAAACTAAAGAATAAACTTTTTTAATTAACGATTATAAATAAAGAGACTCGCCAATGAATGGCGAGTCTCTTTATTTTATGCAAAGTTCTAAATCTGGGATATACAGAGAATGATTACTATTTAATTAATATTAATTCTAATGGTATATTCTCATAAATTTGCGGACTTTTATAAAAGATTATGAGACCCATACAAATGGTAGATACTAAATCACAGTATCTTAAAATAAAGGAACAAATAGATTCTGCAATTCTTGACGTTTTAGACAGTGCAGCATACATTAATGGAAAGGCCGTTACACAATTTTCAAATAATTTGAATGCGTATGTTGGAAGTAAACATACTATTACCTGTGCAAATGGAACTGATGCATTGCAAATAGCAATGATGGCTTTAGACTTGCAAATTGGCGATGAGGTGATAACTCCATCTTTTACATACATTGCTACTACAGAAGCTGTTGCTCTTTTAAAACTTAAACCAGTTTTTGCGGAAGTTGATAAAGATACTTTTTGCATGGATCCAGAATCGGTTAAAAAACTTATTACACCAAAAACAAAAGCAATTGTTGCTGTTCATCTTTATGGTCATGCAGCTCCAATGGAAGCGATCATGAAAATAGCTAAAGAGCATAATTTATTTGTAATTGAAGACAATGCTCAGGCTATTGGTTGTGAATATATTTTTAGTGATGGGTCAAAAAAGAAAACTGGATCAATTGGACATATTGGTTGCACATCATTTTATCCAAGTAAAAATTTAGGAGCTTATGGAGATGGAGGAGCAATTTTTACTAATGATGATGCATTGGCTATTAAACTTAAAATGGTTGCCAATCACGGACAAATAACAAGATATTATCATGACCTAGTGGGTTGTAATAGTCGTTTAGATACTATTCAAGCTGCTATTCTGGATATTAAACTAAAACATTTGGATGCATATAATGCAGCTCGTCAAAATGCTGCTGCTTTCTATAATAGAGCTTTTGCTAATCATCCAAAAATTAAAACACCTGTAGTTGCTAATTATTCAACACATGTTTACCATCAATACACATTACAGTTAACAGATGTAAATCGGGACAAGTTACAAGAGTGTTTGACTGAACACAAAATACCTTCAATGATTTACTACCCGGTTCCTGTACATCGCCAAAAAATGTTTGATAATTTAGGTCTCGATAAAGTAGAAATGCCAATAACCGATGAACTTACCAGTAAAGTAATTTCATTACCAATTCATACAGAATTGGATGAAGAACAATTGAATTTTATTACTAGTCAGGTATTAAATTTTATCAATAACTAAGAAATGTATTGCCTTATTAATTTGTTGATTTTTAAAATAATATAATTTATGAAAATAGCTGTAGTTGGTACTGGATATGTAGGATTAGTTTCTGGAACTTGTTTCGCTGAAACAGGTAATAATGTTACTTGTATTGATATTGATTCAGAAAAAGTAAATAAACTTTCCAATGGTGAAATCACTATATATGAACCAGGGTTAGAAAAAATTTTTCTACGTAACACCAGAGAAGGAAGATTAAAGTTTACAACAAACCTGGAAGACGGTATTAAAGATGCATCCATCATTTTTTTAGCATTGCCAACTCCACCGGGAGAAGACGGAAGTGCCGATTTAAAATATGTTCTAGGTGTTGCTAGTCAACTTGGAAAAATTTTAAAGCCAAACGATTATAAAGTAATTGTTGATAAAAGCACCGTACCTGTAGGTACAGCAGATAAAGTGAGACAAGCAATTTTATCTTCATCAAATAACACTTTAGTATGTGGCGATAACGGAGCTTTTGAAGTTGTAAGCAATCCAGAATTTTTGCGTGAAGGAGTAGCTATTGATGATTTTATGAAACCAGATAGAGTTGTTATAGGTGCAAATAGTGAGAAAGCCAAGAAAGTAATGGGCGACTTATATCAACCTTTTGTTCGTCAAGGTAATCCTATAATTTACATGGATGAAAAAAGTGCCGAATTAACTAAATATGCCGCCAATTCATTCCTCGCAACTAAAATTTCATTTATGAATGAAATAGCTTTACTCTGTGAAAAGCTTGATGCAAATGTTGATATGGTTAGAAAGGGTATTGGTAGTGATGACCGAATTGGGAAACGCTTTTTATTTCCAGGAATTGGTTACGGAGGTAGTTGCTTTCCCAAAGATGTGCAGGCACTCATTAAAAGCTCCGATGAAGTTAATTATGACTTTAAAATTTTAAAAGCAGTAGAAGACGTTAACGAAAAACAAAAATTGCATTTAATGCCTAAAATAAATGCATACTTCAATAATGATTTAAAAGGAAAACATTTTGCATTATGGGGACTATCATTTAAACCAAATACAGATGATATCAGAGAAGCTCCAGCTTTATATATTATAGATGCTTTAACTGATGCAGGAGCTACTGTTACAGCATTTGATCCAGAAGGTATGGCTAATGTAAAAAAACAAATTGGCGACAAAATTAATTATGCCGAAAATCAATACGAAGCTTTACAACATGCAGATGCATTAATTATTGCCACAGAATGGAATGAGTTTAGAACACCCGAATTTGATAAAATAGAAACTAGCTTAAAAAACAAAGCCATTTTTGATGGTAGAAATTTGTTTGAAGTGAATGAAGTTAGGGCAAAAGGTTTTCACTACGAAAGTATTGGCAGAAACTAACAGCCTTTAATTCAAAAAATATCTTAATTGTTAAACTGTAGAATGTCATGAATAAAAGAGTATTAATTACAGGTGCTGCTGGATTTTTAGGATCACACCTTTGCGATAAGTTCATCAACGAAGGTTATGATGTAATTGGAATGGATAATCTTATTACAGGTGATTTGAAGAATATTCAACATCTTTTTCCATTACCAAATTTCGAGTTTCATCATCACGATGTAAGTAAGTTTATTCATATACCCGGCAAACTCGATTATATACTACATTTTGCTTCACCAGCGAGTCCAATCGATTATTTAAAAATTCCTATTCAAACACTTAAAGTGGGTTCTATTGGAACCATGCATTGTCTGGGATTGGCTAAATCAAAAGGAGCAAGAATACTTGTTGCTTCTACATCCGAGATTTATGGAGATCCTCTTGTTCATCCACAAAACGAAGAATACTGGGGTAATGTAAATCCTATTGGCCCACGAGGCGTATATGACGAAGCAAAGCGTTTTCAAGAGGCTATTACAATGGCATACCATACTTTTCATAACGTAGAAACACGAATTGTAAGAATCTTCAATACTTATGGACCAAAAATGAGGTTAAATGATGGCCGTGCATTACCTGCTTTTATTGGACAAGCCCTTCGTGGCGAGGATTTAACAGTTTTTGGTGATGGTAGCCAAACAAGAAGTTTTTGTTATGTGGATGATTTAGTAGATGGAATTTATAAACTACTTTTAAGCGATTATCACTTTCCTGTAAACATTGGTAACCCTAATGAAATAAGTCTAAAAGACTTTGCAGAAGAAGTTTTAAAACTAACAGGTTCATCTGTAAAAATTACTTACAAAGAATTGCCGAAAGATGACCCAAAACAAAGACAACCAGATATAACAAAAGCAAAAGAAATACTAGGTTGGTCTCCGAAAATTGATAGAGCAGAAGGACTAAAGAAAACTTACGATTACTTTAAGAATTTACCTCAGGAAGAATGGTTTAAACAACCTAAGGAATTTGCTTAAATAATAATTTAGAGGAGATAAAGTGATTTTTATTTAAGAAGAAAGTAATTTTAAAAACATAATTTTCAATTGTAAATCATCAATTATTATGGCACAGGTTAATCCTTATTTATGTTTTAATGGTAATTGCCAAGAAGCATTTAATCATTACAAATCAATATTCGGTGGAGAATTTAATTTCTTAGGCAGATTTAATGATATGCCACAACAAGAGAGAAGTGCACCAATTCCCGAGGAGTTAGATAACAAAATAATGCACGTATCCTACAATATTGGTCAAACTATTTTAATGGGAAGTGATGCCAATCCTGCAATGGGAGACGTTGTGTTCGGTCAAAATGTTTCTTTGTCAGTTAATGCGGAAAACAGAGATGAAGCAAATAAAGTATTTGAAGGTCTTGCTGATGGTGCACAAATTACGATGCCATTACAAGATACATTTTGGGGTGCATACTTTGGAATGTGTACAGATAAATTTGGAATGATGTGGATGGTGAATTTTGACCAGCCAATTGATAATTGATGAGAAATCATTTAAATCAATTAAGAATGATTAAGTACAATTGCTATAATTGTTAATCGCAATTACAGAATCTTTGAAACTGAAATTTTAAAAATAAAAGTAATATTTATCAATTTGTTGGTTGGTATCAATTATCAATTATCAATTATCAATTTTAAAAATGTTAAACGATTTAAAAAATAAACAAAAGAAATTAGCCGTAATCGGACTAGGATATGTTGGATTGCCAGTTGCATTAGAAATGGCGAGGCAGGTTTCTGTCATTGGCTTTGATATTAATGCAGACAGAGTGGCTTTAATGCAACAAGGAATTGACCCAAGCAAAGAATTAGATTCAACGGCATTTGAAGGATGTGACATCACTTTTACAAATAATCTGGATGTTTTAAAAGAGGCCAATTTTTTTATAGTGGCTGTGCCAACGCCTGTTTATGCTAACAATGCCCCAGATTTAACTGCTGTAAAAAAGGCAAGTGAAACTGTAGGAAGAGTTTTGAAAAAAGGAGATTATGTTGTTTTTGAATCTACAGTTTATCCCGGTTGCACCGAAGAAGACTGTTTGCCTGTGATTGAAAAAATCAGTGGTTTGAAAATGGGTGTTGATTTCAAACTAGGCTATTCACCTGAAAGAATTAATCCGGGAGACAAACAACATACGCTTACCAATGTTATCAAAGTTGTTGCTGGTTGCGATGATGAAAGCTTACAGGTAATAGCAGATGTTTATTGCTTGGTAGTAAAAGCCGGTGTGCATAAAGCCACGTCTATCAAAGTTGCAGAAGCTTGTAAAATTATTGAGAATACACAACGCGATATGAACATTGCTTTGATGAATGAACTGTCTCAAATTTTTGATAGAGTTGGAATTAACACTTATGAAGTTTTAGAGGCAGCTGGAACCAAATGGAATTTCCTTAAATTCAGTCCGGGTTTGGTGGGTGGTCATTGCATTGGTGTTGACCCTTATTATCTCACTTACAAAGCGAACGACTTAGGTTACACTTCAAGACTGATTAATGCTGCTCGTTTCATTAATGATGGAATGGCGAAATATGTTGGTGAAAAAGCTGTTCAACACATTATTGCAAATTGCGAGAAAGTTAAAGATGCAAAGGTTCTGGTAATGGGTAGCACTTTTAAAGAAGATGTGGCCGATATCAGAAACTCAAAAGTAGCCGATATAATATCTCATATCAAATCGCACTTTATTAATGTTGATGTAACAGACCCTCATGCAGATAGCCACGAATTGAATGAAGAATATGGTTATGAATTATGCAATGAAATTGCGAATGATTACGATGTGATTATTGTGGCTGTTGCACACAAAGACTACCTTAAAAAAGATGATGCTTATTTTGCATCAATATCAAAGCAACACGGCTTAGTGATTGATTTAAAAGGACTCTTTAGAAATAAAATTGAATTAAGAAAATACTGGAGTTTATAGAAGATTTCTACAGTGAAATTTCTCCTTTAAACACAAAAGTTGCCGCACCACAAAGCCAAATGTTCTGAAATTTTTGGTCTCCAACTTTATCAAATTCCACAGCAAGATTACCCCCAATGGTTTTAACCTCAATTCGGTTAAAACCATTTTCGTTATGATAAAACACCAAAGCACTAGCAGTTACTCCTGTACCACAACTCAGCGTTTCATCTTCAACGCCTCTTTCATAAGTTCTTACATAAATAGAATCTTTACCAGTTTGTTCAACAAAATTCACATTAATACCATCTTGCTCAAAGTCTTTGCTGTAACGTATTTCATGACCAATTTTAAACACATCAGTGGCATCTATATCGTCAACAACTTTTACATAATGAGGTGAGCCCGTGTTTAAAATATATTCACCGTGCAGATTAATAATTTCATCCACATCTTTCATTTTAAGATTCACCCAACCATTATCTGCAAAACTTGCTTTGTGTTCTCCATCACTCGCAATAAATTTATAATGATGTTTTTTAATACCGCAGTCAAACGCAAACTGAGTTAAACACCTGCCACCATTGCCACACATACTTCCAGGTTTACCATCAGCATTGTAGTAAATCATTTCAAAATCATATCCTTCCTTTTCTTGCAAAAGCATTAATCCATCTGCTCCAATTCCAAATTTTCGATTACATAAATGATTGATTTGTTCTTCACTTAAAGAAACAGATTTATCTCTGTTATCAATAATTATAAAATCATTTCCTGTACCTTGATATTTTGAGAAGTTCATATCTATATTTTTTCTATTTTCTCTAAACAAGTTTTAATTAAATGTTCAACAGCAGCAGCCCCATCTTTACTAAACTCTTTTCTAACTCTATTGGCTACAATTACATTGATGCTTAAACATTGATGTCCTAATAATTTCCCTAAGCCATAAATGGCACTTGTTTCCATTTCAAAATTACTGATGCGATGGCTGCCATAACTAAAACTAGTAAGGTTTTCAACAAGTGTAGGATTGCTTAAGCCAAGTCTCAAAATTCTTCCTTGAGGGCCATAAAAACCTGGGCAAGTAACTGTAATGCCGTTATGAAATCCACTTACAAAATGCTTTAAAATACTTGTTCCTGCACTGCTAATATAGGGTTGCACAGCACCTGTTAATTGTGTATGTGCCACAAATTGTTGAAGCAACTGTTGTTCTTCATCATTCATTTGTAAACGATAATAATGTAACAAATTATCCAATCCTAAACCATGGGTGCCTGCAACTAAACTATCAACAGGAATATCAGCTTGTAATGAACCTGATGTTCCCAAACGAATAATAGTTAAAGGAGATAATTCTTGTTTGATGGTTCTTGTTTCAAAGTCAATATTTCTCACTGCATCTAACTCGTTTAAAACAATATCAATATTATCGGGCCCTATGCCTGTAGAAATCACAGTGATTCTTTTATTACCCAGATAACCAGTATGTGCAATAAACTCTCTGTGTTGACGCTGCACTTCTATCTTGTCAAAATATTTACTCACTACTGCAACTCTATCTGGGTCGCCAACAGTAATAATAGTATCAGCCAATTCTTCTGGTCTTAAATCAATATGATAAATGGCTCCACGATTATTAATAATCAATTCCGATTCTGGTATTCTAGACATAGCAAATGTTTTAATGTTTGCAAAGAACAAACTTTTTTCTCAATCAACCTTTTAAATAAATCTTTCACCTTTTATACTTTTCATTTTTTCGTCAAAATTTATTTTCTACATTTACTACCTAAAAACAACTCAATGAAAAAAATATTATTAATGGCTATTCCTGCTTTTTGTGTGGCAAGCATAGCGAATGCTCAATTTGATGTTGAAGCAATGAAGGCAAAAATGGGAGAGATGATGAAAGCCCCTAAAGACACAAGCAAGGGTGGTGCTAAGAAAGCCACTGTTGCCGAAAAAACAAAAGGAACTACCAAACACGAAGGTCTTTTTACTTTGTATCAAGATACCACAACTGGTAGTGTGCAAGTGTATATTAAAAAAGATCAATTAGACAAAGAGTACATCTATCAGAGTTTTTCTATTAATGGGCCAGTTGGTTTATTCTTAAATCAAAATATGATTCGCTCTACAGCAGTGTTTAAAATGGTAAGAGCATTTGATAAAATTGAATTTCATATAGTAAATACAGACTTCTATTACGATAAAAACAATCCTATCAGCAAGACTGCTAATGTAGATAAAGCCGAAGCCGTTTTTTATGCAGATAAATTTGCTGTAGAAGATTCATTGGGTTATTTAGTAAGTGGCGATGGCTTATTCATCAGTGAAAAACTAGATCCTGTGAAACCACCTAGTATGCCATCTTTTTTTGGCCCTAGTTTAAGCTTTGGTCTTGGTCAATTAAATTCATCAAAATCTAAATACAACACTATTCGTTCGTTTCCAAACAACACAGATGTTGTGGTAGATATGGCTTATGATAACCCTTCTGCACTAGTTGGTGCTGCAGATGTTACAGACCCACGTTATGTTCGTGTAAGAATGCAACATTCATTTATTGAAATGCCAAACAATGGTTTTAAACCTCGTAAAGACGACCAACGTGTTGGTTATTTTATGACAGATGTTACCAATCAAACAAGCACTAGCCCTGTACCATACAAGGATATGATTCATCGTTGGAACTTAGTTAAGAAAGATCCAACTGCTGCATTAAGTGAGCCTGTTGATCCAATCGTTTGGTGGGTAGAAAATACAACACCTTTAGAGTATCGCCAAACTATTGTAGATGCTGGATTAAAGTGGAATGAAGCATTTGAAAAAGCAGGTTTTAAAAATGCCGTGCAAATGAAAATCATGCCAGATACCGCTACCTGGGATCCTGCAGACATTCGTTACAATGTGATTCGTTGGGTAGCATCGGCACAACCTGGTTATGGTGCAATTGGACCCTCTTTTGTAAATCCAAGAACAGGACAAATTTTAGGTGCAGACATTACCGTTGAGTGGTTTAGTGGTAGTGCAACTCCCATATTCGATGAATTGTACAATGGCTCTGCTGCTGCACAAACCAATAGTGTAATGCCTTGGAAAGAACATATGAATAACCACAACAATTGTACTTTGGCTGAAGAATTAAAAGCACAATTTATTACTGGTATTACTACACTTGAAGCTAACGATGCTAATGAAACAGAGTTAAAAGAAATGCATAAGCAATTCTTAACTTATTTAATAATGCACGAAATGGGTCATACTATGGGTTTAATGCATAATATGAAAGCAAGTCAGATGTTATCTCCTGCAGAAGTAAACAATAAAGAACTAACACACAAAATAGGCACAATGGCTAGTGTAATGGATTATCCATCTATCAATGTTGCTTTAGATAAAACAAAACAAGGAGATTATTATACAACGAAGTCTGGACCTTATGACCATTGGGCTATTGAATATGGTTATAAACCATTTGAAAATAGTTATGATGAAGAAATGGGTTTAAGCAAAATACTTTCTCGTAGCAATGAGCCTTATTTGATTTTTGGTAATGATGGTGATGATATGCGTGCTCCAGGAAAAGGAATTGATCCAAGAGTAAACGTGAACGACTTTACTAATGATATGATGACTTATGCCGAAGACAGATATAAATTGGTGAATAATTTAATGGGTAAATTGGTGGCTAAATATGCTAAACCAAATCAAAGCTATGCTGAATTAAGAGCAAGATATGGTACAGTAAATCGTCAAAGAATTGATATGACGAGTGCATTGAGCAGATATGTTGGTGGTGTATATATTGATAGAAGTCAGCCAGAACAAAAAAGTGCTAACAAACCAATGACACCTACACCTGTTGCAACACAAAAGAAAGCAATGGAACTTTTGAGCAAATATGTTTTTGCACCAAATGCTTACGATGCAGATGCACAAGTGTTTCCTTATTTGCAACGCCAACGCAGAGGTTATGATCAAGGAATGGGCGAAGACTTTAAAATCAGTAATAATATAGTTGCCATGCAAGCGGGTGGAGCTTTAGCACATATTCTACATCCTAACACATTGCAACGTATTACCAATACTCGTTTATATGGTAATACATACAGCGTTGCCGATGTAATGAATGATTTAACCAAAGGTATTTTTGATGCAGATATTAATAGCAATGTAAATGTGTATCGCCAGAATTTGCAAACAACCTATGTTAATGCTCTTGGAGCTATTGCAACTGGAAAAGGTGGTGCAGATGATATTGCTCGTGCTTCTGCAAGATATACTTTAAAGAAAATTAAAACTAAATTAGCTACAGCCATCTCAGCAAATGAAGAAACCAAAGCTCACCGTAGCAACCTGGTATTCTTAATTGATGATGCAACTACTGTGAAATAGTATATAAGTTAATGAACATAAAAACCTCCGAAGATTCTTGCTTCGGAGGTTTTTTATTTAAAGAATAATGATAGGCAGTTTTGCAAGTTTAAAAAACAACAATAACTCCCCAAAATGCTATTGTGTTGTAATGGCTTTTTAGTCATATACAGCAAACAAAAAAATGTATTACTTAAAACCAAGTTTTTTATAGGCGATCTTTAAGTTCCCGATCGGTTAAGATTAAGTTCGGGAACGGTTAAGATTAAGTTTGGGAACGGTTAAGATTAAGTTGTGGAAAGGCGTTGGAAGGTTTGAAGTGACAAATCATCCCAAAATTCAAGTGTATTGTACGTTAAACCACAAACAGTGACAACCATTACAACCCCAATTCCTTCCACGCAGCCACAATTTGTTCTGCATGTTTTTTATTAGTTGGCTTTAGAAATATTTTTTGTATCACACCTTTTTCATCAATCACAAAAGTAGTGCGGTGTAAACCCATATACTTTCTACCATATAAATTCTTTTCGCCCCAAACACCATATTTCTCAATAATGCTATGCTTTGGGTCTGCCAATAAAGTAAAAGGTAAGTCAAACTTTTCTTCAAACTTTTTATGGCTGGCCTCGTCGTTGGGGCTAACGCCTACAACCACAAAACCTTCTTTCTTTAATAAAGCATAATTATCTCTCAGGTTGCAGGCTTGTATGGTGCAAGTGGGAGTATCATCTTCTGGATAAAAATATAAAACTACTTTTTTACCTATGAAATCTTTTAAAGAAACTGATTTATTATTTTGGTCTTTAGCGGTAAATGCTGGTGCTTTTTGTCCTGCTGTTAATGTTATCATTCTGTTTTTTTTGCAAATATGGATAACTATTTCTCCAAAAAAAGTATAGAACATTATTTTTGCCCAAATCGTCAACAATGCCAAAAGATAATTCAATAAAATCGGTTTTAATAGTTGGTAGTGGCCCAATCGTAATTGGTCAGGCTTGTGAGTTTGATTACAGTGGTAGTCAGGCTGCAAGAAGCTTAAGAGAAGAAGGGATTGAAGTGATACTGATTAATAGTAATCCTGCAACGATTATGACAGATCCCATGATGGCCGATAAAGTATATTTATTGCCATTAACTGTTGAAAGTATTGAGAAGATTTTACAAGAGAATAATATAGATGCTGTGTTGCCAACCATGGGTGGGCAAACAGCTTTAAATCTTTGCAAAGAAGTTGATGAATTGGGTATTTGGGAGCAATACAATTGTAGAATGATTGGGGTGGATGTGGCTGCTATTAACACTGCCGAAGACCGCGAATTATTTAGACAATTAATGGTGAAGATTGGAGTGGGTACTTCGCCTAGTAAGGTTGCCAATAGCATTTTAGAAGGAAAAGAATTTGCACAGGAAATAGGATTTCCTTTAGTCATTCGTTCTTCATTTACATTGGGTGGAAGTGGGGGAGGATTTGTTCATAATAAGTCTGAATTAGATGAAGCATTAAAAGTTGGTTTAGAAGCATCACCTATTCACGAAGTATTAGTGGAAAAAGCGGTATTGGGTTGGAAAGAATTTGAATTGGAACTATTGCGAGATAAGAACGATAATGTAGTGATTATTTGTACTGTTGAAAACCTAGACCCAATGGGTGTGCATACTGGAGATTCAATAACCGTAGCTCCAGCAATGACTTTGAGTGATACTGCTTTTCAGGATATGAGAAATAAAGCAATTTTGATGATGCGAAGCCTTGGCAATTTTGCAGGTGGTTGCAATGTTCAGTTTGCAATGAACCCCGAAACTGAAGAGTTAATTGCAGTAGAAATTAATCCACGTGTGAGTCGTTCATCAGCATTGGCCAGTAAAGCAACGGGTTATCCTATTGCCAAAATAGCTGCAAAACTTGCAATAGGCTATAGCTTAGATGAATTAAAAAATCAAATCACACAAACAACTTCGGCTTATTTTGAGCCAGCTTTAGATTATGTGATTGTAAAAATACCTCGTTGGAACTTTGATAAATTCAAAGGTGCAAATGATACCCTTGGTTTACAAATGAAAAGTGTGGGAGAAGTGATGGGTATTGGTAGAAGTTTTAATGAAGCCATACAAAAAGCTTGTCAGAGTTTAGAAAACGAAGCTGTTGGTTTGGGCTATTATGGCAAAAGTTTAATGAAAGGTTCAGATGTTGTTGAGTATATTAAAACACCAAAGTGGGATAGAATCTTTAGAATAAAAGATGCGTTAATGCAAGGCGTAACTGTTAAAACTATTGCACAAGCTACTGGAATTGACAGATGGTTTTTATATCAGATACAAAAGCTTTGTACCATTGAAACTGAAATGGGAAAACATACTATTGAATCTTTACCTGAAGACTTGTTAAAGTTGGCTAAACGTAATGGTTTTGGTGATGAACAAATCTCCAGAATACTTCACGGTAATTGCACAGATGAAGATGTTTATGCAAAGCGTAAAGCATTAGGTATAACAAGAGTCTATAAAATGGTTGATACTTGTGCAGCTGAGTTCGAATCGAACACACCTTATTTTTATAGCACTTTTGAAGGGTAATCGAAATACAATTGCTGATTATAGCTTCTCGTAATATAAAGTAGGTTCATCGGCCCAGCCATTATGAGCTAGAAAAACAAGCTGTGTTCCTACAAATCGAATCGAATCAACTTTGGTAAAATTATATCCATTGTTGATGAACTTTCTGGTTAAATAATAATCACCACTGGTACTGGTATTTGTAATGGTGTAAGTGCCGCTATCTCTGGCAATTATTGATGATGTTGGATCCGCAGTTTTAAAACTATCGGTTGCATAAAACTCAATCAATATGCCATTCCCAGGTAAATAGTTAGCATTGCCAAATATACTTCCTTCCGATTTTCTGAGCTCCCATTTTGTAGAATAAACATTGCAGCCAGAAACATTATTATTGGTTCCGGCACTATTTTTTTTACAGGCCATTGCTACACAAACTACGGTAGTAAGAAGA
>CANGOT010000017.1 GCA_947455425.1 Chitinophagaceae bacterium
AAACTCAATCAGAAATTATTAAACCTGTAGTTTTAAATCAATGGCAAATAATAACATTTGATTTTGCTACAGATCCTTATATAAATTTAAATTCTACCTCAGGTAATCCGATTTTAAGAACTGACTTTAGTAGAGTTGTTATTCAAATAAATGGAGAAAATAATAATTCAAATGTGTTAGCCTTTATTGATGATTTTTTATACGAACCCGACTCATCAAGCTCTAGTTCTCCATTTACTAATTTAGTTTGGAGTGATGAATTTGACGGCAATGGTGCTGTTAATACTTCAAATTGGTTTTATCAAACCCAATTGCCCAATGGTTCTGGTTGGTATAATGGAGAATTACAACATTATACAAACAACGTATCAAATTCATTTCGTTCTAATGGCGTTTTGAACATAGTTGCAAAAAAAGAAACATTTACCGATCAAGGACAAACAAAACAATTTACTTCAGCCAGATTAAATTCGAAATTTGCTTTTAAGTATGGACGCGTAGAAGTTCGTGCTAAATTGCCAACAGGAGCAGGAACTTGGCCTGCAATATGGATGCTTGGTAAAAACATTAATGAGCCTGGAGGCTATTGGGCACCTACCAATGGCACTACAAACTGGCCAGCCTGTGGAGAAATAGATATTATGGAACATTGGGGAACAAATCAAAATGTTATCTCAAGTGCTATACACTTTCCTATAAATGGTAACCTAAACGTTGGACAATATGTTACTAATGCACAATACAAAGCAGGAGTATCTTCTGACTTTCACATATATGCGGTTGAATGGACTGAACAAAAAGTAGTATTTAGTGTAGATGGTATTAACCATCTTACCTATAATCCAAGTGTTAAAAACCAATACACCTGGCCTTTTGATGCTGAACAATATATTCTTTTAAATGTTGCTATAGAGCCTAGTGTTAGTAATAGTTTTGTACAATCTGCTATGGAAGTTGATTATGTGAGAGTGTATCAAAAAAATTGCAGCCCAACAACTAGCACTTCAGCTATGAGTTCTTGTGGTAATTATAATTGGAATGGCAATACTTATTCTACAAGTGGTACATACACCTGGACCGGAAAAAATGTTGCAGGCTGTGATAGTGTTGCTACTTTAAACTTGACTGTAAAAGCAACAAGCTCTTCAACAACCAACCTAAGTATCAATGCAAGTGCTTTGCCTTATAGTTGGAATGGCTTAGCATTTACTGCTGCTGGAACACAAACTGCACATTTAACCAACAGTGTAGGTTGCGATAGTGCTGCTACTTTAAACTTAACAGTTTATAATTGCAATACAACAAGTTCAACTACCAATCTCACCATTTGTTCTAATCAATTACCGTATCAATGGAATGGATTGACATTTACAGCTGCTGGTTCACAAACCAAACATTTAACTAATGCGTTAGGTTGCGATAGTGCTGTTACATTAAATCTAAGTATATTAAGTTCTTTGCCAAATATTACCGGAGTCCCAAGTGTTTGTAGAGGCTTACAAACAGCCCTTTCCAATTCACTTAGCGGCGGTGTTTGGAGTACATCCTCAACAAGCTTGGCAAGTGTGAACCCAACAACGGGGCTTGTTACAGGAGTTTATCAAGGAACTGCTACTATTTATTATAAACTATTAACCAACGGTTGTAATCTTTCTAAAGCTTATACATTAATTGTAAAAGCCATTCCTGCTACTCCTGCAATTGGTTATGCACCAGGTACACCAGATCCACAATATGGAGCACCAGCAGGAAGCTATTGTGCTAATAAAATATTTACAGTAATAGGCAATCCAGTTGGGGGTGTTTGGAGTAGTACTGGCGTAGTAACTGTAAATGCAATTACAGGATTGGTAAATACTGGTTCTGTAGCAGGGGCTGGTAGTGTAATTTATACTTATACAAATGCAAATGGTTGTAGCAATAGCAAATCTCTTACAAGTACTGTTGCAATTTGTACTGGACATAAAGAAACAAATAACAACATGCAAGTAGCAAGTAGCAATGATTTTACCATATATCCCAACCCTGCTAAATCATTTGTAAATTTTCAAGTTGATAAGTTAATTGGCTCTGGAAGTATTGTTATTACTGATATCTATGGCAAACAAGTAAAAAAACAAGCATTAAGCATGGGCAATAATACTGTTGATATTGCTAATCTAGCCAAGGGTTTTTATCTTATAAGTGTAATAACAAATGAAGGTAAAGCTACTAAGAAGTTGATAGTGGAATAGACACCCCCAAAAGATACTTTCCAGAAAAATAAAAATAAAAAAGGGGGCAGAGATTTTCATCTTTGCCCCCTTTATATTTATTTTTACTTCCTTATTCTTTCACCGGAACGGTTACAGATTTTGCAGCATCTTTTTGCATTTTTTGTGTTTTTTGAAATAATTTCAATTTTGCTTCACCAACTAAATCTTTTAGTTTGGCATTTTTGGTATCGGTAATCTCCTTGTTTTTAGCCTTTCTTTCTTCTTCGGTAAGTGTTGTGTTTGCTTTCAACTCCTTCCCTTTTTTTGAAGCCTCATCCATAATTTCTCTTGCCTTTGTTTGTTGTTCTGCAGTAAAATCGGCACTTTTAAATGCTTCCATTAAATCTGCTTCTTTTTTTGCTTTCATTGCTTCCTTTTCTTCTTTAGAGATTTTTTTCTCTTGAACAGGTTGACTTTTTTCAACTTTGGTGTCTTGTGCATTGGTTGCCGTAGCAATAGCTGCCATAGCTAACATCGATACAAATAATTTTTTCATTTTTTTTGTTTTAATTTTTTAAATAATGGTTGCCTATAAACAAACCGAATGCCAAATATAGTTATTAGATTTTTTTTTTCAAAATCTTATTAAAAAATATATTGTTATTGTAGCAAATAAAGCTAAGAACTTATCATTTGAAATAAGTGGCAAGTGTAAAAAAGATCAATATAATAAAGTTATTGCTAAAGAACCAAGCTGTTGTAAGAAGCAAATAAACTTATATTAGCATCTGAAAATTATTTTTTGTTTCAAAGCCACAATAACTAATATTGTCATTATTAATGTAACAATTTTAAACCTTCTAAAACAAATACAATGGAAAAACAAGAAGATAAAACAATCGTCTCTACAAACGACTTGGCACCTAAAGTAACCGGCATTGGTGGAATTTTCTTTTTTTCAGACAATCCAAAAGAGGCAAGAGAATGGTATCGAAATAACTTAGGACTTGACACCAATGATTACGGTTCAACCTTCGAGTTCAGGAATCTAAACAAACCTGAGGAAGTGAACCAACTACAATGGAGCCCCTTTAAAAAAGGGAGTGAATATTTCGCCCCATCAACAAAGGAGTTTATGATTAATTACACCGTTCAAAATATAGAAGGGCTTGTGAAAAAACTGCAAGAGAATGGCGTAACAGTTATAGATGAAATTGCTGGTTCTGAGTATGGTAAATTTGTACATATCATGGATGCAGAAGGAAATAAAATAGAATTATGGGAGCCAGTTACAGAAGTTAAAACTGTGTAGTAAATAGTTAGTTAAAATCATTTAAGACTAATTTACAAAGATCCTCAGACAATAAAGGTATTAATGCAACACCCATTCCATTGCAAGCCATACCCATAAATACATTTTCATCAATCTTTTTAAGAACTGGTTTTTTGTTTGCAGAAAAGCCCATAACCCCACTCCAGCGGTGTTCTATTTCGTATTGATAAGTTGATGCAATATGTTCTTGAAGAAATATTTCTAAGGCATTTTGAATAGTGTTGGAAGTAGACAAATCTGTAGTTTCTTCTTCACTAATTGCAATGTTTCTTGCTCCACCCAACAGAATTCTGTTGCCAAGATGTCGCCAATAATAAAACCCAGAATCAAAATGAAAACTACCTCTTAATTTAAGATTGGGAATAGATGAAGTAACAATTATTTGACCACGGGCAGGAACAATATCAATGTCCTTTAAAAGCTGACTAGTAAATGCGTTGGTGCAAAATAGAAGTGAAGTAGTTTGGATGCTTTTACTATTGAAACTAATTTCTTTTAGTGATGAATTTATGGTTTCATAACTATTAAATGTAGCTCCATACAAAATTTGAACACCAGCATCGTGTACTTTCTGAGAAAGAAATTTCAATAATTTACCACTGTGTAAAACACCCTCTAATTTGTTTTCAATCAAATCAGAAAACCCCGTCAACCCCAGGGATTCTAGCCTTTCATTTCTTTTCCTGAAGCAAGATATTTCACCTGTAATTCGATGCAAATTTTTGTTGAGGTCATTAAGTTTGTCATAGATACTATCATCACTTTTTGAAAAACACTCATAACCACCACAGGTATCAAAATCAATTACATCATCGGCGAAGTGTTCTTTTATTTTTTGAATGCCTTTATATCGTGCTTCAACAATTTTCCATAATTCATTCTCACCCCAAATTGCTTCATCATATAACAACTCACCAGGGCTTCCAAAGCAAGCAAAACCTGCATTACGGGTAGACGCACCTAATGGCACAACATTTTTTTCAAGAATAGTTATTTTTAAATTTGGCTTTACTTTTTTTAATTCAAGTGCAGTCCATAAGCCCATAAACCCTCCTCCAACAATTACAATGTCTTGCTTTGAGTAGAAAGTTTCTTTTTCCCAAATAGATGCACTAAACATGTAGTAAATTTAACATAACAGAAATTTCATTCAACGTAGTGAAGGTGATGGTTGCTTCATCATTTATAAAAAATATAATAGATTATTCAGGCACAACCAATTTGTTATTCACTCGGTTAATATCAGCCATTCTATAACTTGGGTCTATTTCAACGGTTTTAATATCTGTTATTTTTCTCTCAATACTAAAAGAGTAAGTTGGGTGTGTCCAACGCCATTCTTCATGAATAATTCTAGGCGTTTTATCTTCTTGCAACTTGTTGCCAAACATTAAATTCAACGGCAAATAATGCCATTCTTTGCTACCATCTTTATAAGTAATTAATACATCAATTGGCATGGGAATTTTACCAACTCTTTCAATAGTTACTTGTGGTTTATTCGAAATAGAGTCCACGCCAATATTTCCAATTTTATAGTCAATAGTTTTAGTACTATTTACCCAATATTCTTTATACCATTGCAATGCCAGCCCACTTGTTTTTTCGGCAACCCGAATAAAGTCATTTGCATTGGGATGTTTAAATTTCCATTGTCTGTAATACTCTAAGAGTATTTTATCTCTGATACTATCACTTACAATATATCCTAGTTGCGATAGGAATGTAGCACCTTTAGAATAGGCTGCTGCTGCGTATCCAAAATTAGTGTTGAAATGATCGGCGTGAGTAGTTAGTGGTTCTTCAAACCCACTTTTTGCAAGATTAAAATATCCAGCATAATCATCTGCTTGCCTTGCAGGTAAAGCATTTTTATCTTTTTCAATTTGATTAGCTAATGCAGTTTTTGCAGCTGCATTTAGGTAGGGAGATTTTGTTGCCCAATTGGTATTGTAGTAATCAGTTACTTCATTCTCTGCAAAAGTTGTAAAGCCTTCATCCATCCAACCAAATAAACTTTCATTCGTTCCTAAAATATGCTGATACCAACTGTGCATCCATTCATGAAAAACAGTACCTATACCTGGTCCTTTTAATAAAGTAGCCATTGCATATTCCATGCCCCCATCTCCTCCTTGTATAAATGAATATTGCGGATAAGGATAGGCTCCATAATGCTTTTCAATGAAAGGCAACGCTTTTTCAGCAGCCCACAAAACATTGTTCCAGGCACTATCTCCCCAGGCTGGATTGGGTTTGTAGAAGGCATGAAAAGTTAAACCATTTCTTATTTGCTTAGAAATATGTTTATAACCCGTATCTGCAGCCCAAACAAAGTCGTGAATATTTTCTCCTTTAAAGTGCCACAAGAGGTTTTTACCAGTTTGCTGTGCACTTGGAAGTTTCAGTTCTACATATCCTTTACCAATGCTGGCTGCATTTTCTAAAATACCAGTTGCTGCTACTATGAAATGTTTATCAATATTAATAGTTACATCATAATCTCCCCATACGCCATAAAACTCTCTGGCAATGTATGGATTTGCATTCCAGCCTTGATAATCGTATTCTACCATTTTAGGATACCATTGGCTCATGCTGAATCTTATGCCTTCGGCATTATCTCTTCCACTTCTTCTGATTTGTTTTGGAACTTGTGCTTCAAAAGCAAGATCAATAATTGTTTTAGATTTTGGAAGAATAGGTTTCATCAACTGCACTTCCAAAATTGTTTCATGTTCTATTAGCTTTTGTTCAACACCTGATATTTTTAATGAAAATACTTTTTGATAGCCCTGCTCATCGGGTGTTAATTTACTAATTCTATCTCTTACTCTTCCATCCCAATCTGGCACAGGGTTTCCAGCTCTGTCATTTCTTGCAGATATTTTTCCAAGTTCTCTGCTTCTCACATCCATTGAACTGTTTGGTTGAAAGGCATTCCAATATAAATGAAGAAATAGTTTGTGTAATGTATCTGGAGAATTATTCGTGTATTCTAGTTTTTCAGTTCCACTGAATTTGTTAGCAATATCATTTACCTTAATATCAATATTATATTTTATATGTTGTTGCCAACGATCGGGCTGGCTATAAGAGATATTACAAACTGTTATTAATATTGCCAGAATAGCTGAGAATTTTCTTGTCATATATAGTGAATTGTCTATTGCAATGCAATGATATTATTTTTTGATAGAACAAAAAAAATCCCAAAGAATTTTTGATTTCTTTGGGATTGAAATTTATTAAAGTTTGTTTATTCTACAATCAACTTCTCGGTCTTTACCTCGCCTTTAATTGTTTTTACTTGAACCAGATAAGTGCCTTTACTCAATCCTTTAACATTTATGTTATACTGCTGTTGATTAACTCCTTTTTGGTTAATAACAACTTTTCCTAAATAATCAAGAATTGTAATGTCTTTCATATCCTTACATTCTATTGTTACCATTTCTTTTGCAGGATTAGGGAAAAGACTAACATCAGATTGTGTATTATTATCAAACTTAACAGATTTAACAGGAGTTAAAACAAACTTCCCATTAATGTCAACTTGTTTTAAACGGTAGTAATTAATGCCAATAACAGGTTCTGCATCAATAAATGAATAATTACTTGTAACAGTGCTATTACCCTTTGCAGCAACATTACCAAGTGTATTAAATGTTACCCCATCAACACTTCTTTGTACTTCAAAGTTTTTACTATTAATTTCTGTTGAGGTAGACCATTTAATAAGATCCACTTTACCAGCTTTTTCGGCTGTAAAGCTAGTAAATACTACAGGTACCGGATTAACAACTATAGCAACTTTTGCCACAGCACTGGAACAAGCACTTGTACTGGTGGCAACAACCTGCAAATCACCACTGGTTGCGTTTGCACCAAAATCAACTGTTACAGATTTATTTCCATTGTTATTAATGATTGCATTAGATCCTGTGTAAGACCATTGATAGCCTGTTGCACCAAAAACACTCGAACAAGTGTATGGAACTACTGTTTGCCCTTGCAAAATATTTGTGTAAGCAAGTGTAATGGTTGGCACTTTAGGAAATGGTGGCATATCATAAGCTTCGGTTTGATCTGTTGTCTTTAAAGCACTTCCCTGAATTGCACTGTATCCCATTCCTCTTCTTGCGAAAGCACTCCAAATAGAACAACGATAAGCTCCATTATACAAAATACTATCTGCTTTTAGTATGGCATTACGAGCATCTAAAAATCCTGGACTACATTTTTGAAATTTCATTCCTTGCATTACAAGATTTAATGCAATCGTATTACCACCACCACCTGTCGCATCATATAAATTTGTGTTGATGGTGCCAACTTGTTGAATGATATTCCAGGTCATATCCCAAAGTACTGAACACCAAACTTCTCCAATATAATGAACTTCTGTAGCATTAGGAATATGTGCTCCGCTAGTAGTTGTTGATGGGTTTCCGATAGTATCAGATACATCTAAATAGGTATGTGGATTGATAGACATATCTGTAGAATAAGGGAAGGTTCTGATACCTTTATAAGTTGCGGGTTGCTTTATTACATAGTTACCAATAGGTCTTGATTTTGTACCATCGGTGGTTAAAGCAGTAGCCCAGTTTGTTGTTACCATCAAAGCAACATAATCACTCCAACCCTCTCCACCTTGCTCATAGTTTTGTAGACAACTAGTTGTAGATGGACCGCCTGTTAATCTATTTGAAATCCCGTGAGTGAATTCGTGAGCAATTATACCGTTATCAAGGTCTCCATCCAATCTAGGATTAGTGGAGTAAGTCCATAAATACATTTGCATTCTTCCACTGTTACCATCTGGAGGTGTAGAAAAATTGGCATTATTAACGCCGCCTCCATCTTGTGCTTGTGCGTTTACATAATCGCCACCATTACCCCCTCTACTCATATTATCAGCCTGAAAATTACCTCCAGCCTCGGTAAAACCATATTGGTACATAAGGTCGTGAATAATGTTATTCCAATAAAATAAATTATCTGTAGCAAATAACCTATTAGTAAGTGTTGTTGGTTGTAGCGTAAATTTTGGAACACGGTTGAAAGTTAAACTAGGACTAGCTGTAGTTGAAGTATCAAATCTACCTGGTACATTTATGTTTGCACTATCATCATAAGCATAAACATTATTTCCTGCTGTGCATTCAAAATTGTCTGTACCGTCGAAATGCCAACCATATGTAGTTGCATTATTTGTTGTACCTGCTTTTAGCCAAGGATTATTTTCAACAGTAACCCCTGCCAATGCATTCTCTTTTGGATAAGCAACAACCCTGTAACTAGCATTTGTTGTTGTTGGTGGCGGAGACATAATCCCTAAAAGTGAATTAATGTTTAGTTTTTTTTCTTTTTTTTCTAATATGTTTTTTTTTACACATGTATGCGTAGTAGGGGTATTGGCCTTTTCATAAACGGTATAATTATTTTTCTCAAGAATCTTTCCAGTTGCTGCATCTACTCTTACATTCCAGTAATCAGATGAATTTAGCACATCAATACTCACATTCCAGGCCAATTGAAATGATTTACTATCATCAGTACTACACCAAACTAATTCTACATTGATGTTTTTCTTAGCAATACCAGCAGATGAATAAATAAATTTTTTATTCGCAATGAAAGTATTTTCAAGTTCAGTGAGATTGGTAGGTTTAGGTAATTCTAAGTGCTGTGCTGCAAGACTTATTGCACCACTAGCAGATATTACAGGTATTGGTTGATTGGTTCTATTTGCAATATCAGCCACAAAGTCGCCTTCTTGAGACTGTAGGATGTTTTGTTTGAACACTGTTGTCTTAATAACATTATATAGGTTAATGTTTTTATAGTTTTGTTGAACATAAACATAAGTAAGTCCACGATCGGCATCAGTGTAAGCATTTGTAATTTTAGGCATATCATCACCACCAATATTAATATTTAGGGAAGCTGCATGATTACTAATTAACTGAAGAGCCGCAGATTTGTCTAAATCTTGCGAGCTTACAAAACCAATAAAAACAAAGCTTAGAACAAAAGAAAATATCTTACTCATAAAAACAATTTATATGTAGCGAAATTAATAGAAAAGAATATTCAATAAAATTAAATTAATTTCTATTTACTGAATTAGTAACGGGTTGACAAAATCTTTCTTACTTGGTTTAATTTCATTTTAAATATGTATTCTATTTTTTTAGTTTATAAAAACAATTGACCGGTTGAAATAACCACTTCATCTAAAATTAATTTTGATAATTTAATTGGGCAAATATCTTTGCCTATGGCAACAATAAAAAAAGCAGTCGTTAAAAAATCTATCCCCAACAAAACCATCATTGATGGCTTTACCTTCGATGACGTACTAATTGCTCCTGCATTTAGCAATGTTCTTCCAAGAGATGTAGATGTTTCAACCCATCTCACAAAAAAAATAAAACTACATATTCCGTTTCTTTCTGCCGCTATGGATACTGTTACAGAAGCAGGATTGGCAATTGCTTTGGCAAGGGAAGGCGGCTTGGGTATTCTTCATAAAAATATGAGTATTGAGCAGCAGGCTGCACAAGTTCGTAAGGTAAAGCGTAGCGAAAATGGTTTAATATTGAATCCGGTGACACTTTCTCCAACAGCCACAGTTGGCGATGCTTTCAGGATAATGAAAGAAAATAAAATCAGCGGTATTCCTATCATTGATACAAATGGAAAATTGTTAGGGATCGTTACTAACAGAGACCTGAGATTTGAAGTATCGAACAAAACCAAATTAATTAGTGAAGTAATGACAAGCAAACGCTTGATTACTGCACCCGAAGGAACAGATTTAAAGAAAGCTGAAAAAATTCTTCAACAATATAAAATTGAAAAACTGCCCGTTGTAAACAAACAGGGTAAGTTAATTGGACTGATTACTTATAGAGATATTCAACAAATAAATAACTACCCCAATTCCTCAAAAGATAGTTTTGGAAGGTTACTGGTGGGTGCTGCTTTAGGCATTACCAACGATTTATTGGATCGTGCAGCTGCATTGCAGGAAGCGGGTGTTGATATTGTTACTTTAGACTCTGCACACGGACATAGTAAAGGTGTTTTAGATGCATTGATATTACTAAAAAAGAATTTTAAAACCCTTCCTGTTATTGCAGGAAATATTGCTACAACTGCAGGAGCAAAAGCCCTGGCAGATGCTGGTGCCGATGCCGTAAAAGTAGGTATTGGTCCTGGATCTATTTGCACTACCAGAATCGTTGCTGGTGCAGGTGTACCACAACTTACTGCTATTATGGATGCTGCAAAAGCGTTGCGACCAAAAGGTATTCCTTTAATTGCTGATGGAGGTATTCGATATACTGGTGATGTTGTAAAAGCACTTGCTGCCGGAGCCGATGTGGTGATGATGGGAAGTATTTTCGCCGGTACAGAAGAGAGCCCTGGTGATACCATTATATATGAAGGTAGAAAGTTTAAAGAGTATCGTGGAATGGGAAGTTTGGGTGCAATGAGCCAAGGTAGTGGTGATAGATATTTTCAGGCAGGAGAAAGTGACTCTAAGAAATTTGTACCAGAAGGTATTGAGGGAAGAATTGCTTATAAGGGTTTCTTAAGCGAAATCGTGTATCAGTTTGTGGGTGGGTTAAGAGCAGGAATGGGATATAGTGGTGCCAAGAACATTGAAGCTCTTAAGCAAGCAACCTTTATAAAAATTACAAATGCCGGAATGAAAGAAAGCCATGCACACGACGTTGATATTACCAAAGAAACGCCCAACTACAGTAGAGGATAATATATTTGGTTTTGATACATCATTAAATAAAAAAGCTGTCTTTAAAGACAGCTTTTTTATTTTTCAAATTATTTCTAATATTACTCTACATACCATTCTTTAACCACATATTTAAGTTGACGGTTTACATCCCATGCTTCTAATTCTTTTGCAATATCACTTAAGAAACTGGCACCAATGCTTCCATCAATAATTCTATGGTCGTAGCTTAAAGACAAGTACATCATATGTCTGATACCAATAAAGTCTCCTTTATCTGTTTCTACCACCACTGGTCTTTTCTTAATTTCACCAACTGCTAGTATCGCTACCTGAGGTTGATTAATAATTGGTGTGCCCATTAAACTTCCAAAAGTTCCAACATTGGTAAAAGTAAATGTGCCATCCATTACATCATCTGGACTTAACTTACCATTACGAGCATTTTCAGCTAATGTATTTACACTTCTGGTTAAATTAATAAAGTTCATATCAGCAGCATTTTTTATTACAGGTACAATTAAGTTACCAGTAGGTAATGCTGTTGCCATTCCAATATTAAAATCCTTCTTCATGATTATTTTATCTCCAACAACCGAGCTATTGATAATTGGATAATGCTTCATTACTTTCAACACACACTCAATAAACATTGGTGTGAAGGTAATTTTCATTCCCTCTCTTTTTTCAAACTCATCTTTGATTTTGCTTCTCCAAGTTACCATATTTGTTACATCTGCTTCTGTAAAGCTGGTAACGTGTGGGCTAGTTGCTTTGCTGTTCACCATATGCTTAGCAATTAACTTTCTCATTCTGTCCATTTCTACAATCTCAGCATTTTTGTATTGAGAAGCATCAAATACTGGCTCTGCAACAACTTGTGGTTGTGGTTGAGGTTGTGCAGCAACTACTGGAGCAACTTCTACTGGTGTTTCTATATGTAAATCACTAGCAGTTTCAGCAGCAGCAAAAGAACTTGCCTGAACTTCTTCAGCAGCTTCTTGAATATGAGCGTATTGATGTGCTTCTTCAACTACAGAATCAATCACTTTTTCTTCTTCTGTAGAAATATGTTCAGGAGCCTGATGTGCTTCGTGTGCAACAAAACCTGCTACAGCAGCAACTCCGGCAGCACCAGCTATTTCGTAGCTAGTTACATCGTGTTTTTGATGCACCACTTCTTCTGCTTTTTCTTCTACAGGAACAGATAATGTATTGGCAATTGGTTCAGCAGTTTGTTGTAATACAGATACTGCAGGTTCTGAAGGTTCTGAAGGGCTGGTATAATATTGTGGTTGTGGTGCAGGCTGATGTGTATATGCCGGAACTCTTCCTGCTCTTTTATCAGCAATATATTGCAATACATCTTTTTTAGAAACCCTGCCATCGGCACCAGTTCCAGATATTCTTTCTAATTCGCTTAAGCTTAATCCTTCGCTATTGGCAATGTTTAACACCAATGGAGAGAAGAAACGATTATTATTCGGTGCAAATACAGTTGCCTGTTGTGGTACAAAAGGAATAAATTCTTGTGGAGGCGGAGCTGCGTGCACCGGCTCGGCCTGATATGAATAATCACTTACAGCGATTGGTTCGTTAAAAGTAACAGGGGTTGCTGGTGTAAACGCCTCTACTACAGGTGCAACTTCGGCTGCCACAGCAACTTCTGTTTCAATTCTTGCTAACACAGCACCTACTGGCACTACATCATTTACATTATATAATAATTCTTTAATGATACCTTGAGCTGTAGAAGGCACTTCGCTGTCTACTTTATCTGTTGCAATATCCAAAATAGTTTCATCCATTTTTACCAGGTCTCCAACTTTTTTGTGCCAACGCAAAATGGTTGCTTCCATAATGCTTTCGCCCATTTTGGGCATTGTTAATTCAGCAATTGCCATATTCTTTTTTTTAATATTTTTTAAATAAACTACGAATTTGTTTCAGTTTTACACCAAACTCTTTTACAAATGTGCTGGAAAAAGTTTAAGCAAGCAGTAAATAGTTTAGTAATCTTCTACAAATTACAGAGACCAAAAGTAATTAACATTATTTAAGACTTATACAATGTTTATCCACAATTAATTCACGTAGTAGGTTTAACGCACTCATAGCCGTTAATTGTATGTTCTTCAATCTATCAAATCGGAACTTAAACAGCTTTGTTACAATCTTTTCTTGTGATGCCACAGCTATCCAAACAGACCCCACCGGCTTATCATCGGTTTTACCAGCTGGCCCCATAATACCACTCACAGCAATTGCATAATCGGTGTGCATCAGCTGCATCACATTTTTTGCCATGATGGTAACCGTTTGTTCACTTACCGCCCCATAGGTTTCTAAGAGATTTTTCTTTACGTTTAAAACATTTTCTTTGGCTGCATAAGAGTAGCTTACCACACTGCCCTCGTAGTAGGCCGATGAACCAGCAATAGAAGTAATCAAATGAGCAATATAACCACCTGTGCAGCTTTCTGCCGTAGCTACTGTTTTATTATGCTGTTTTAAAAGATTGCCTACTACCACTTCTAAAGGCAAATCTTCATCGGTAACCAATTCTTCTTTAACAATAGTTTTCAGCTTGTTAAACAATTGCTCTATTGTTTCAATCAGCTCTTGCTTATTATTAGAGTTACCGGTTAATCGAAGCCTTACCATACCATAGTTGGGTAAATAAGCCATCTTAATATTTGAAGGAAGTGCTGCTTCAAAGTCTATTAATTTTTCTGCTAAAAAAGATTCTCCAACACCAGCAGTTAACAGGGTTCTATGCTCAATAAAAATATTCTGATACTTTTTTGAAAGAATGGCAATGATATGATGTTGCACCAGCCATTTCATTTCACTGGGTACACCCGGCAGCGAAAAAAACAAGACCCCATTTCTTTCAAACATCATTCCGGGTGCAGTGCCTACTTCGTTTTTTAAAACAGTACAAACACCGGGCACTTCGGCTTGTTTGCGATTTCTATCAATCATGGGACGTTTTAAAACAGTCTCAAACAAATGAGTCAGATGCTCCAGTGTTTCCTGGTGCATCACCATTTGGCCATTGAAATATTTGCACAATAAGGGCTTGGTAATATCATCGGCAGTGGGTCCTAAGCCACCAGTTATAAATACGATTTCGGCTATTTTACTTTCTTCATCCAGTGCCTGCCAGATATCCTCCCAATTATCTCCAACAGCCAGACGATGTTTTACATTGATACCAATTTTATTTAGCTCTTGTGCAATAAAAGCACTATTGGTATCTATTACCTGACCAATTAATAGTTCATCGCCAATAGTAATAATAGAAGCAAAAACTTGAGAAGGATTATTCATACATAAAAAATAAAAGACTTCGAAGTTGAAGTCTTTAAGTGAAGTGCCCGAGACTGGATTCGAACCAGCACACCCTTGCGAGTACCACCACCTCAAGGTGGCTTGTCTACCAATTTCAACACCCGGGCAAGGCTGCAAATGTATAAGATTTAAAGATTCATTATTTATCTGCACACCTTATTCTGCAAAACCTATTACATTCTTTCTGGAACCGCTATTCCCAACAAGTGCATCGCCGTTTTTATGACAGATGCTGTTAATGTTGCCAAGCTGGTTCTTAATATTTTTTTCTCTTCATTTTCAGCTTTGGCAATAGCGTGTTCTACATAAAACGAGTTGAATGTTTTTGCCAGATTGAACACATAAATAGCAATTTTAGAAGGATCATTTTCTTGTGCGGCTTCTTCTATAACCGTAGGAAATTGTTCTAGTGTGATGATGACATCTTTTTCGAGTTTTAATAAACTATGATTGTTGAAATCTACTTCCAAGTTCCCACTTCCAACATCTTCCAACTTCCTTAACACACTCTTAATTCTAGCATAAGTGTATTGTACAAAAGGCCCTGTGAATCCATGAAAGTCGATACTCTCTTCGGGATTAAAAATCATTTTCTTTTTAGGGTCAACACGCAACAGAAAAAACTTCAAAGCACCCAATCCAATGGTGGTGTAGAGGTTCTTTAATTCATCCTCACTAAAATCTTTTACCTTACCCAGTTCTTCAGTTCTTTGCTTAGATATAGTAATCATTTCGTTGACAATATCATCTGCATCTACCACCGTTCCTTCACGACTTTTCATTTTACCGGTAGGCAGTTCCACCATTCCATAACTTAAATGCTCAATGCCATCTGCACTCGGCAATTGCAGTTTCTGGCAAATAAGTTTCAGCACTTTCATATGATAGTTTTGTTCATCGCCTATCACATAAATACTTTTATCGCAGCCATATTCTTCAAACTTTTGTTCGGCCAGGCCAATGTCTTGTGTGATATACACACTGGTACCATCTTTTCGTTGAACAATTTTTTTATCCAACCCGTCATTCGTTAAATCTATCCAAACACTATTATCTTCTTCTTGTGTAAACACACCTTTTGTTAAGCCTTCTGCAACAATTTTTTTACCCAGCAAATAGGTATTGCTTTCGTAATATGTTTTATCAAAATCGCTACCAATGGTTTTATAAGTAACATCAAATCCACTATATACCCAACTGTTCATTTCTTTCCAAAGCTCTATAACTGCGGGGTTTCCAGCTTCCCAGTCGAGCAACATTTGTTGTGTTGCTTTCATAATAGGGGCTTGTTTTTCTGCTTCCTCTTTTGTTTTTCCGGCAGCTATTAACTGCTCCACTTCCAGCTTATAAGCATCATTGAACTTCACATAATAATCGCCCACAAAATGATCGCCTTTGGTGTTAGTGCTTTGTGGGGTGGCACCATTACCAAACATTTGCCAGGCAATCATGCTTTTACAAATATGTACCCCCCTATCGTTTACAATGCAGGTTTTTACAGTATCGTATCCATTGGTTTTATAAATTTCGGCAACACTCCATCCCAAAAAATTATTTCTTAAATGCCCTAAATGCAAAGGCTTATTGGTATTGGGCGAAGAATATTCTACCATTAATTTTTTGCCAGTATGTTCTTTAATACCAAACTTGTGATTGCTATGTTGTTCTTGTAAAAAATTCACCCAGTAAGCATCGGCTATCACGAGATTTAAAAAGCCTTTGATGATATTGAAGGAGGAGAACATTGAAGGATGCTGTTGCACCAACCACCCTCCTATTTCGTTTCCCAATACTTCGGGAGATTTTTTTAATTGTTTGATGAAGGCAAAAAGCACCACGGTATAATCGCCCTCAAATTCGGGATTGGTGGCATTTACCAAAACACCCGATGGAGCAATATCAACCTGATATAATTCTTTAATAGCAGTACTTGCAGCTTGTTTTATTTTAAAAGTAACACTCATTGTAACGGTTTAGGCTGCAAATGTAATTGTTTGTATGTAGGGATGATTTATTGCCTTACATACTTTGTTGAACTAGCACCTGCGGCTCCAATAAATGTGTTAGAAAAAGTGAGGGTATCTTTTTCGATGGTGTAATAGGAAATAGAATCGCTGCCTACCCTGGTATTGTAATAATGAATGGCATTTACTTTTTTGCCAGTATTAGTAGAGGTAACATTTAAACCATAAGTGCCCCCTGCAACAATAACACTGTCATAAAAATAAGTCCAGCTTTTAATATTGTAAATCAAAGCCTGTGTGTGACCCGAGTTGGCAGGCGTTAAAGGATTTAATGCCCCGGTGGCAGTATCGTTATAAGTAGCCACCCATCTCCAGCTACCAATTAAACTATCGGGGTTGGAGTCGTTTTTTTTGCAGGCCAGCAAAGTAGTTAATACGATGAATATGGTGATAAAAAGTTTCATAAATTATATGATGATATTAGTGTGTAGAATTATAAGCACAAAGAGCTTTGCTTATTTTTTTATTGCCTTTTGTTTGAAGTATAAAGGCCGGTATTATGGAGCCAAAAGAAACACCAAGCAATCCAACAGATAAGTTTGTATTTTTATCTACAACTAAACGGGCAACTGTTATTGAAATTAATGATAAGAATCCTAAGAAGTCACTCATCTTTCTCTGTTTTATCCCTTGCGTATAAAGACTAAATGTTTGAGGATTGTCTTGCAAATAGTTTCCAAGATTTTTTTTATTAATTGTATTGTTATTTAAAACAAAACAACATCCAGATTTTAAATAAATTTTATTGGGTAAATATTCAAACTTTTTTTTAGCAGTTTTTTGTGCTATAGTCACCGAACTAAGCATTAGCAGCAATGTTACCAAAACAAGATGTATTATTTTCACCTTCAACAATTATTTACTTAGCAAAGAAAAGGTTTATTAGCCTACAAGAAACACATCACACTAACTATTCTATCAATTGTTAAATTATTTTTCAACGCAAGAATTTAACAAATTTTTCAGCCCAAAACCCTATTGTGGTAGCTACTTTTATGCAACAATATTTTCAGGTGTTGTTCACAGGAATTACATATCATCACATTGCAATGGTTGCAATTATTTTTTCAATGGCTTACCATTGGGTTGCAAACCCAGTGCTTTTAAAAGCAATGGGTAAGTTTGCCTACCCAACCCAAAGCTCTGGCATTGCATCCCTTTGTCAACAAATGGCTATCCCAACGCTTTACATAGTTTACCAAACTAAAAGGGATAGAAATATAGTGCTAGGGGCTGCTGCCCCTGACCTGGGGGTTGCTGCCCCTAACTTAGGGGCTGGTGCCCTTGGCTTAGGGGTTGATGCCCCCAACTTAAGGGCTGCTACCCCTAACCTAAGGGCTGGCCCCCACAACTTATGGGTTAGAACCCCCAGTTTGGGGGCAGCTGCCCCAAGGTTGCGGTATCACTACCTTAGCCTGTTTTATTTGTACCAGCAAGGACTAATTTTATCCCAAACTATTGAAAATCAATTTAATTCATCATATTAAAATTTTAGAAAATGCCACATAATGCTCCATTTCCTGGAAAGGAAGCCGAATTGAATAACTGCTTTATTTTGGTGGTAGCCTATTTACTAGAGCCAGCCAATGCTACCCGTTTATTGGTATCGGATAGTAACCAAAGCTTGCTCACAAATTTATTGGCAGACTGGAAAACTGCTTATGCTTTAACCACCAATGTAGACACGCACACCAAAACTGCCACCGATAATAAAAAGAAAATAAAGGCAGATTTAATGGCAGCACTGAGAAGCGTATATGCCGATAT
>CANGOT010000018.1 GCA_947455425.1 Chitinophagaceae bacterium
CAAACGACTTTCAAACATTTTTTGATGAATTAAAATGCTTCCTTTTGCTTGTGTAGCTACTACTAAAACAATGCTTAATAAGTCTGGTGTAAAACCTGGCCAAGGATGGTCTGAAATACTTAAAACCCCACCATCTAAAAAGGTTTGTATTTCATACAACTCTTGTGCAGGAATATGAATATCATCGCCTGTAATATTCATTTGAATACCAAGTTGCGAAAATTTCTCAGGAATGATTCCAAGATGTTCTACCCCAGCTCCTTTAATAAGAATATCACTTTGTGTCATGGCAGCCAGCCCAATAAAACTGCCCACTTCAATCATATCAGGCAACATAGCATGTGTGGTTCCGGATAGTTTTTCAACCCCATCAATCACTAACATATTGCTACCAATACCACTAATTTTTGCACCCATTCTTACCAGCATTTTGCATAGCTGTTGTAAATAAGGCTCGCAGGCTGCGTTATAAATTGTGGTAGTTCCTTGTGCCATTACTGCAGCCATTAAAATATTTGCAGTGCCGGTAACACTAGGCTCATCCAACAACATAAAAGTGCCCAATAGTTGAGGAGTTGTTATTTCAAAAACACTTTGTTCTTGGTTATAATTAAATTTCGCACCTAGTTTTTCAAATCCAATAATATGGGTATCTAATCTTCTTCTTCCAATTTTGTCTCCACCAGGTTTAGGTATATATGCTTTTTTAAATCGTGCTAACATAGGTCCAGCAAGCATTACAGAGCCTCGCAACATTCCACCTCTTTTTCTGAAAGCCTCACTGGCTAAGTAATCTACATTAATATCATCTGCTTTAAAAGTACAGGTATGCTCATCAATTCTATTTACTTTCACACCCATTTCCTGCAATAAATCTATTAATAAGTTTACATCAATGATATTGGGAATATTATTTATAGTAACCTCATCTGCTGATAGTAATACAGCACTAATAATTTGCAGTGCCTCATTTTTTGCACCTTGAGGAACAATTGTTCCATTCAACTTTCTACCTCCATGAACTTCGAAAATGGCCATTCTGTATACTTTATTATTTGTTTTTATATAAATATTTCTGTTGCTAATTGCAGGCTTTTTACTAAAGCCTCTTTGTTTAAATGTTGATGTAAATTGTTCTTCTCAAAATATGCAATCATTTTTTCACTATCCATATTACCTACTAAATCGTCTTGTGCCATTGGGCAGCCACCAATGCCTTTTAATGCACCATCGAATCTTTTACAACTTGCATCAACAGCAGCTTGCATCTTTTCTTCCCAATTAGAATGAGTGCTATGCAAATGAACACCAAATGTTGTATTGTTATATTTGGGAATTAGTGTTTTTAATGCAATATTTATTTGCTCTTTTGTTCCAAGACCTACGGTATCTGCAAGAGAAATAATTTCAATTTCCCGCTTTACCATTTCATCAGCCCAATGCAATAATACATCTTCGTTATAAACATCTCCATAAGGATTTCCAAAGCCCATACTTAAATAAACAACTAACTGTTTTTTATTTTTTATACATAATTCTTGAATTTCATCAATGCGTTGCAAACTTTCTTGCTGTGTGCTATTGGTATTTCTCAACTGAAAGGTTGGCGATATAGAAAAAGGAAAACCTAAATAACTTATTTCATCAAAACAAACAGCTTCTTCTGCACCACGAGTATTTGCAATAATGGCAAGTAATTTTGATGCAGAATTTTTGATTTCCAATTTCTTTAGCACTTCAACTGTATCTGCCATTTGAGGAATAGCTTTTGGCGAAACAAAGCTTCCAAAGTCAATGGTATCAAACCCTACAGCCAGTAAAGAATTAATATAAGCTATCTTCTTTTCTGTTGGAATAAAGTGATTCCATCCTTGCATGGCATCTCTTGGACACTCGATAAGTTGAATGGTGTTATTACTCATCATAAATCAAAAATAAGTGAGTTGATGTTAATGAATCATATTTAGTGCAGACATATCTGGAACGGCTTTACAATTTTTTAAACGCCATATAAAAAAGTATCTAACAACTGCATTGCTTCGTATTTGATTAATTGTATCTGGTTTTTCTATAGTAGTGAAATACTTGCCATAGTTTTCTTCAACATTTGTTGGAACATTTGATGGCACAATGCAATAAGCATCATCACCTAATTGCAAAGGCTTTCTAATTTGATTAATCCAGGCAAAATGATGAATATTTTCTAAATCTCCAATAGCAAAAACTTGTAATCTGGTTTCTCGTGATGTGTATAATTCTAGTTGACAAGCAGGGAACCATTTATCAACAACAATACTTGCATTTGATTTCATTCGATTTGTCTCAACATCTTTGTTTGCAAGTGTTTTAAAAGAATTACTAAAATCTTTCCATCCACTAATATCAAGTGTTGGACAATATTCGCCATACCTTTTTTTGTCTTGATTACCCAGATTAAAAGGTGCAAAATTTGCTAACAATGAAATAGAAATAAATGCAACAATAACCAATACACCACTTGCTTTCAACCAATTCGGAAACCTGACATTTGTTTTTTGTGATAAATAAATTCCTGCAATAATAAACAGTGGAATATATGCAGGCCCGCTCCAATGAGGAAAAATATCGTTACGCAAACTAATAAACCAAAAAAGAACAATCATTGGAAGGCTCATTAATAAAAGGAAGTTTTGTGGTTTACCGTTTACGGTTTGTGGTTCCAATTTTTGGGTATTGCCTTTTAACTTTTTACTTATCAACGCAACAATCAATAAAACAAAAATAATTGGGTTTTGATACAAAGCTTCACCAATAATCTCTCTTAACAAAGAATCAAGATGAATTTGTTTGCTGGTTACTCTTGCCGAATGAAAAGTATAAGTAATGAACTTATTATTAATATTCCAGATTAATATGGGCAATAAACAAATCAATGTTACAATAAAGCCCAAATACAAACGTCCATTGAGCAACCATTTTGTTCTGTAAAACAAAATAAACAAACAAAATCCACCCCATAAATACAAGGCATGAACTTTACTTAAAGTTGCTAATCCTATTAGTGTTCCTAGCAATAACCAATGACCAATACTTTTATCTTTTTCATCAAAAAATATCTTGCACATTATATATAGTGATGCACACCAAAGGGGCATTTGAGAGCTATCGGGCATAATAAAAAAGCCCGCTATAAAAGTGGTGTAAACCGAGAAATTGTAAATTAACACCGCATACCAACCTGCTTTTTCATTATGCAGTAGCTTGCCAATTTTAAAAATAAAAACAGATGCAATAAAGCAACAAATAATAGCTCCTAACCTTAGCGTAACATCATTTACAAAATGCAAGTTAAGGGTTGTTATTCTAATTAAAACTCCCACCATTGGTGGATGATCGAAATAATTTAACTGAGGTTTCAAAGCATACGTATAGTAGTAGGATTCATCATTTCCCAATTCTAAAAAAAAGGAAAAGAAGATTTTAACTGCTGCAACAATTAATAAAAAAGTATAAAGTTGTTTGCTGGAAATTTTCATTATAAAGTGGCAAAGTAAAAACCTTTTAAAATAATCACAACAATAGTTTAAATCATCATAATCTGTGTTCTATTACATTTGCACCATTAAATTATATTTTATGAGTTTTATTTTAGATGTTCACGCACGTCAGATTTTAGACAGTAGAGGAAATCCTACAGTAGAAGTAGATGTTTTAACCGAAGGTGGTTTTATGGGCAGAGCTTCTGTACCAAGTGGTGCCAGCACAGGTATTCACGAGGCAGTAGAACTTCGTGATGCTAATGCTAAATTATACGCTGGCAAAGGTGTTTTAAAAGCTGTAAAAAATGTAAATGAAAAAATTGCTAGCGAGTTAATGGGCTTCGATTCTAGCGAGCAAGCAGCTATTGACCAAGCAATGATTGACTTAGATGGAACTGATAATAAAAGTAAACTAGGTGCTAATGCTATTCTTGCAGTAAGTATGGCTGTTGCAAAAGCCGCTGCTGAAGAAGCTGGTTTGCCTTTGTATAGATATATTGGTGGAACAAATGCTAAAACATTGCCTGTTCCGATGATGAATATTGTAAACGGGGGTGCTCATGCTGATAACAAAATAGACTTTCAGGAGTTTATGATTATGCCTGTGGGAGCCAGCTCTTTTAGCGAAGGTTTACGTTGGGGAACTGAAATTTTTCACGTATTAAAAGGCGTTTTAAAGAAAAAAGGTTATAGCACTAACGTAGGTGATGAAGGTGGTTTTGCTCCAAATATTCAAAGCAATGAAGAAGCTATTGAAACTGTGTTAGAAGCTATTACTGCTGCAGGTTACAAAGCAGGTTCACAAATTGTAATTGCTATGGATGCTGCTAATAGCGAGTTGTGGGATGCTAAGAAAAAGAAATATGTTTTCCATAAAAGCAGTGGTAAAATAATGAGTAGTGATGAGTTAGTGAAGTATTGGGAAAGCTGGGTTAAGAAATATCCAATTGCTTCTATTGAAGATGGAATGGCTGAAGATGATTGGAACGGCTGGAAAAATTTAACAGATACTATTGGTAAAAAATGTCAGCTTGTTGGTGATGATTTATTTGTAACCAATGTTACTCGTTTACAACAGGGTATCGATAAAAAAATTGCTAATGGTTTATTGGTTAAAGTAAACCAGATTGGAACACTAACAGAAACTATCAACGCAGTAAGTATGGCTCAGCACAATGGTTACAACACAATTATGAGTCATAGAAGTGGTGAAACAGAAGATGTAACTATTGCAGACTTAGCAGTGGCATTAAACTGTGGTCAAATTAAAACAGGTAGTGCCAGCAGAACAGATAGAATTGCTAAGTACAATCAGTTATTAAGAATTGAAGAAGAATTAGGTGCTACAGGAATTTACTTAGGTAAAAAATTGAAGTTTACTAAATAATAATTGATAATTTTTTTTAAGAGGCGATAACCACAAATGGTTATCGCCTCTTTTTTTTTATAAAATACATATACTCAGTAGCTTAAAAAAGAGAGCGGTTCGTATATAAAACAGTTGCGTTTTTTTCCGATATTCACCGCCCCCATAATTATTTTAAATGAAAAAACAGTTTTTTTTCTTGATGAGTTTATGCACTTTCATCATTACAGGAATTAGCCAAACACCTGTTAATATGCAATCTCAAAGCGGATTAACATATACCGAAAATTTTGCTGATATTAACAATTGGGTTTTCAACCAAACCCCTACCAATGGAACGTTTACAGCAGGTATTGGTGCAAGTGCCTGGAAAGGAATTGATGTAGCAACTACCACCCCATCTATACCCAATGCTAACAGAATTACAACCCTATCCAATTTTTTTCAAACACCAAGTAGTAGTGGTGGTGTGCCAATTTATAGTGGTGGTCTATACAAAGGAAATCAATCCATCGTAATGCTATCAACAGGTGCAACAGATAATACCTCTTCAATTGCAGTTGACTTTTTTCTGGATTTCACAAACGTAAATGCAGGCACTTTAAGTTTTGACTGGAACTCATTAAACAATAATTCGGGCAATAGAAATGGAAGCTTAAGAGTATATGCTTCAACAGATGGAATTACATTTACAGAAATTACAGCAGCACAAGTTTTAAACTTTACCAATTTTAGTCCAACTACAGGAAATATTGTAAATGTTTCTTTACCTAGTATTTTCAATGGCTCTGCAACAGCACGCCTTCGTTTTTATTATCACAATGCTAGTGGAGGAACGGCTGGTTCTCGTCCAAGAATAAATATCGACAATGTAAAAATAACAGCATTGCCAACAATCTCATGTGTTGCACCAACAGCACAACCCACAAACTTTGTAGCAGGTACTGTGTTATATAATTCCATTAATTTTTCTTTTATTACTGCAAGTCCAGCTCCTCAAAACTATTTGGTTGTAATGAGCAAAAACAGTGCATTGAGTTCCTATCCGGTAAACAATACAACATATAATATTGGTGATAATTTAGGTGATGGAACTGTTGTTGCCATCACAAATACAAATTCAGTAACAGCAACAGGTTTAACAAACTCTACCAAGTACTATTTTTTCATTTTTTCTATGAATAATGTTTGCACAGGTGGGCCATTATATTTCGGAACAAATCCATTAACAGGAGATGCTACTACACTTGCAGGACAATTACCCTGTGTTGCTCCATCTGTTCAGCCTACTAATTTAATACTATCAAATGTAACCACAACCAGCATTGTTGGCAACTTTACAGCTGCACCCAATACCGATGAATACTTAGTGGTAAGAAGTTTATCATCAACTTTTACCGGAACATTAAATAATGGAACAACCTATAACGGTGGCAATGTTTTAGGCAATGGAAATATTGTAACACGAACTACAGGAACAAGTTTTACCTCATCAAACCTTGCAAGTGGAACTACTTATTATTATTATGTTTTTGGAATTAATAGCCAGAATTGTAATGCTGGACCAACATATAATAAAACAACCCCATTAACCAATAATGCCACAACAATAGCTTTGCCAGTTTGTGTTTCACCAAGTTCTCAACCAACACAATTAAACCTAACTTCAAGTAATAATATTGTGAACGGTTATTTTATCCCGTCGCCAAATGCAGATGGATATTTAGTCATCAGAAGTACAAATTCAAGCTTATCTGCCACACCAACAAATGCAATTACTTATGCTCCAGGAAATATATTAGGCGGAGGCGTAGTTGTATCAAATTCATCAGCAACTTCATTTGTAGATTATGGTTTAACTAACAGCACACAATACTACTATTTTATTTTTGCAAGAAATGCGGTTTGCACAGGAGGTGTGAAATTTTTAACACCAAACCCTTTAACAGCAAGTATTGCTACTACCTCATTAGCTACAAATAACTATTATTTTGGCAATTTACATGCTCACTCATTTTATTCAGATGGTAACAAAGACAATTCAAGTTTAATTCCTGCAGACGATTATACATATGCAAAAAATTCTTTATGTATGGACTTCTTAGGCATATCAGAACATAATCATTCACTTGCAGGAATGAATATTACAAACTGGCAATTAGGATTAAATCAGGCCACCGCTGCAACCACATCAAGTTTTCTGGCACTCTATGGAATGGAGTATGGAGTTATCAGTAATGGCGGACATGTTTTAATTTATGGAACGAACCAGTTAATTGGTTGGGAAAACGGAAATTACAATCTTTATGTACCCCAAAGTGATTATACCGGAACGCCTGAAATCACTGGAACTACAGGGCTTTTTAGAACCATTAATAATTTGAATAATTCAGGAACTACAACTTTTACTTCTCTTGCTCATCCAGACTTTGCAGATTACAATAATTTAGTTAATCTATCTTATAATGCGAGTGCAGATAGTGCCGTTTCTGGTTGTGCTGTTGCAAGTGGTCCAGCATTCTCCACAAGCACAAGTTATAATGACCCACCAACATCAATGGGATATTTAGATTATTATATGAAATTGCTTGCCAAAGGCTACCACATCGGACCACTGATGGATCATGATACCCATTATACAAATTTTGGCAGAAGTAGTAATAACAGGTTAGCAGTTGTATCACCCTCATTAAACAAAACCGATTTTTATGCTGCATTAAAATCAAGAAGTTTTTATGCAACAGAAGATTGTGATACAAAAGTATATTTTACTGTAAACAACAACACAATGGGTAGTATACTAAACAGCTCTACTCCACCAGCCATAAGCGTTTATGCCATTGATCCAACTAACTCTTCCTCCATTCCTACAATTAAAATTATGTATGGAATTTCAGGCAGTGGCATTTTGCCAGTGCAAGTTACAAGTGCAAATAATTACACAATATCTTATACTGACAATTTATTAGCGAATAGTACAACAGGATATTACTATGCAGATATTACTATTGCAGGAAACAGAACAATTACTTCTCCTATTTGGTATACAAAAACAGGAACAGTGCCAGTAAAATTGTTATCATTTAATGCCAGTGTAAATAACAGCAGGCTCGTGCAACTTCAATGGCAAACAACTAACGAGATCGATAATAAAAATTTTATTGTAGAAAAATCAACCGATGGAGTTAATTACTTTTTTTCAAATCTTGTTGATGCGAAAAATGGGATTAATAGTATAAATTATTATGCTACTGTAGATGCAAAACCAAATGAGGGCATTAACTATTATCGCATAAAACAGGTTGACAAAAATGGCAGTGTTACTTATTCAAATGTGGTTTCAATTCATTTAAAAGCTACTGAAATCAATAGTTTCAGCATCCAAGAAAACCCTGTAAGTAATTTTCTGAAGCTGCACATCAATGCAGCAAATTCGAGTAAATCAAATATTATAATTACAGATGTATTTGGAAGAATATTACAAAATAAAACTATCAGTTTATTCAAAGGCTACCAAAACTTAATTATTCAAACGAATGATTTAAAAGCAGGAAATTATCTCGTTAGCATGCTTTGTGATGATAAAATAATAACTCAAAAATTTGTAAAGCTTTAGTTTTTAATTAAGACACTTTGATATAATTGATGATTCATAATAGTTGTTAAAACGTTGTTTCAATGTAATACTGACAACCGAGTGAATTTTATATATCAAGACATTAAACTTAAAAGGTATTAAACTACAAAAATTATTTGTTACTTTAAATTTTAAAGAAAATGTAGAATAAAAATTTGTTACAAGTTGTATTAAAAAGACTCATAGAAAAATTTCAATACCTCAAAAAAATTTTCTTTACATAATATTGCACCGCTTACCAATGACAATATCTGTTAGTGGTAATAGGAAAAAAAAGAACTATGGCGAAAAATTTATTGATAGTAGAGAGTCCGGCAAAAGCAAAAACAATTGAGAAAATTCTTGGTAAGGACTTCTTAGTGAAGAGTTGTTTTGGTCATATACGTGATTTAGAAAAAGATGAAATGGGTATTGATTTGGCAAATCACTATCAGCCACGCTATATTGTTTCAGACGATAAAATAAAAGTTGTTGCAGAACTAAAAAAACTTGCTAAAGAAAGTGATGAAGTTTGGTTAGCAAGTGATGAGGACCGTGAAGGAGAAAGCATTAGTTGGCATTTAGCAGAAGTATTAAAATTGGATGTTACAAAAACCAAACGTATTGTATTTCATGAAATCACTGCACCAGCTATAAAAAAAGCAGTTGCTAATCCTCGTATCATTGATATGAATTTGGTGAATGCACAACAAGCACGTAGAGTATTAGATCGATTAGTGGGTTTTGAACTAAGCCCAGTTTTATGGAGAAAAGTGGGTCGTCAACAAGGGTTAAGTGCAGGTCGTGTGCAAAGTGTTGCAGTTAGAATTTTAGTAGAAAGAGAAAGAGAGATTAACACATTTGTACCTGTATCAACCTTCAAAGTTGAGGCATTTTTTGATGCTCCAGATATTAATAACAGAACTGTTGTGTTTAAAGCTGAAGGCCCTTTAAAATTAAATAATAAGCAGCTTGCTGAAGATTTTTTAAAATCTTGCTTAAATGCTAATTATAAAGTTGCGTCTGTAGAAGTAAAACCTACAAAAAGAAATCCACCAGCACCTTTTACAACTTCTACACTACAACAAGAAGCATCAACAAAAATGGGCTATGGCGTTACCAAAACAATGTTGATTGCACAAAGATTGTACGAGGCTGGTCTTATAACTTATATGAGAACAGACAGTGTTAATCTAAGCGATACTGCTAGAGCTGATATTCAAAATCAAATTGTTAACAACTACGGCGAAAAGTATTTTAAAGAAAGATTTTATAAGAATAAGAACGAGTCGGCACAAGAAGCTCACGAAGCTATTCGTCCTACTTATATGAATAACAAAACCATTGCTGATGAAGATGGAAGAAGGTTATATGAATTGATTTGGAGAAGAACAATTGCATCGCAAATGAGTGAGGCAGAATTTGATAAAACTATTGCTAAGATTGATATTTCAACCAATAGAGAACAACTGACAGCAACTGGCGAGGTAATGACATTTGATGGTTTTTTAAAAGTATACCTTGAGGGGAAAATTGTGGATGAAGATGAAGAAGAAAACGAAGGTGTTTTACCTCCATTGAAACCTCAACAACAACTATCATTCAGAGAAATGGTTGCCACTGAAAAATTTACAAAGCCAAGCCCAAGATACACAGAAGCATCTCTTGTTAAAAAATTAGAAGAACTAGGCATAGGTCGCCCATCAACCTATGCACCAACTATTTCTACCATTATCAAAAGAAACTATGTTGAGAAAAGAGATAAAGATGGTATAAAAAGAAATTCTCAAATAGTAAAATTAAAAGCCAACAATACGATTGAATCTGTTATTGTAAGCGAAAATACAGGTGCAGAAAAAGGCAAACTATTTCCTACAGATTTAGGTAATGTTGTTACAGATTTTTTGAAACAGCATTTCGAGAATGTGATGAACTACAACTTTACAGCTCAGGTTGAAAACGAATTTGATGGTATTGCAGAAGGCAAACTAGAATGGAGCAATATGATTGATGGTTTTTATAAACCATTTCATCAAACCATTGAACATACAATGGATACTGCACAGAGAGCAAGTGGGGAAAGGGTATTGGGTATTGATGAAGCCACTGGAAAAAAGATTATTGCCCGTATGGGTAAATTTGGTCCAATGGTGCAAATGGGCGATGCTGAAGGAGAAGAAAAACCACGTTTTGCTACTTTAAGAAAAGGCCAAAGTATTGAAACAATTTCTTTAGCTGAAGCGAACGAACTGTTTAAACTTCCAAAAACTATTGGTGAATATAATGGACAAGAGTTAGCAATCAATATTGGTCGTTTTGGTCCTTATATAAAATATGGTGAAGCATTTATTTCATTGCCGCGTGGAGAAAATATGGATGAAGTTGATTTAGCAAGAGCTATTGAACTCATCAATGAAAAGCAACAAGCAGATGCTCCCATTGCAGCTTATGAAGGATTTCCTGTAACCAAAGGTAAAGGACGTTTTGGACCATTTATTAAATGGAAGGATTTATATATTAATGTTCCAGCAAAAGGTTACAATTTTGATGAACTATCACAAACAGATTGTGAGGATTTGATTGTGAAAAAACTTGATAAAGAAGCTAATCGCTATATTCAAAACTGGGAAGCAGAAAAAATATCTATTCAAAATGCAAGATGGGGTGCCATTATTAAGTTTGGAAAAGATATACTTAAGATTACTAAAAAAGTTGATGGCTCAAAATATACTCCTGAAGAATTACTTACTGTAAGTTTAGATGAAGTAAAACGAATGATTTTGGAACAAAAACCTAAAGCATTCGATAAACCATTGAAAGCCGCTGCCAAAAAAGCCGCAACTAAAAAAGTGGTAAAAAAGAAATAAAGAATTTAATTATATATAGGTCAAACACTCAAAATGCCATTAATAGCACCATCAATTTTAGCTTGTAATTTTCTTAGATTAGAAGATGAATGTAAAATGATAAATGAAAGCCAGGCCGACTGGTTTCATCTTGATGTAATGGATGGTCGATTTGTTCCAAATATTAGTTTTGGGTTGCCTGTGATAGAACAAATTAAAACAGTTGCTACAAAAACTTTGGATGTTCATTTAATGATTGTTGAACCTGAAAAGTATGCGGCAGATTTTAAAGCCGCAGGAGCAGATATTTTAACAGTTCACATTGAAGCTTGCAATCATTTACATCGCAATATTCAACAAATAAAAGGCTTGGGAATGAAAGCTGGTGTTGCAGTAAATCCACACACATCAGTTGCATTGTTAGATGATGTTTTAGCTGACATTGATGTTGTTTGCTTAATGAGTGTGAACCCAGGTTTTGGCGGGCAAAAGTTCATTACAAATACCCTACACAAAATATCTAAACTAAAAGATAGAATCCTGCAAAGAAACTTAAATGTTTTAATTGAAATTGATGGAGGCGTAACTCTTGAAAATGCTGCACAAATAGTAAATGCAGGAGCCGATGTTTTAGTTGCAGGAAATACTGTTTTTAAAGCACCCAACCCAACTGATGCGATTAGTCAGTTAAAGAGAATATAAAAATAATCTGGATCATCATTTGATTTTTTATCTTCATTTGCAAAATAACTCCCCACTTGCAAAATACATTTTACAATGAATCATACCCAAATAGTTTTACAAATTACCGATACAGATTTGCAAGACATACTGATTGCACAACTTGCCGAAATAGACTATGATGGTTTTGAACAAGATGAAACAACTGTAAAAGCTTATATCGAAGAAACATTATACAACGAGTCGGCTTTATTTGAATTGTTGAATGACTATAATATTTCTTTTGAGAAGAATATTATCCTAAAACAAAATTGGAACGAAGTATGGGAATCTAATTTTCAGCCAGTATTCGTTGATGATTTTGTTGGCGTAAGAGCATCGTTTCATCAACCCATAAAGAATACAGAACACGAAATTGTTATTACTCCCAAAATGAGTTTTGGCACGGGTCATCATGCTACTACTTATACTGTAATGCAGTTGATGCGTGAAGTTGATTTTAAAAATAAATCTGTATTCGATTTTGGAAGTGGTACAGGTATATTAGCAATTCTTGCTGAAAAGTTAGGAGCTGTAAATATTCTTGCTGTTGATCATGATGATTGGTGCATAGAAAACTCGATAGAAAACATTCAACAAAATAATTGCACACACATTACTGTAACAAAGGCAGATCATGCAACCACTGCTCAAACCTTTGATATTGTGATTGCCAATATCAATAAAAACATTATTCAGGATAATTTTGAGTTAATACATAAAGCCTGCAAACCAAATGGCACAGTCATTCTTAGTGGTTTATTAATTGAAGATGAAATAGATATTTTGACGCTAGCTGAAAGCAAAAAATGGCGACATATTACAACACGAAACAAAGGTGCCTGGATAGCCATTTTATTTGAATTATAGGGTTTCATACATCGTATCTGTAAAATCCTTTATTAATTTTTAATTAAATTTTTACTCCACTTGGTTATATTTGCACTCCTTGTAAAAAAGTTGACGCTAGGTTATGAATGAATTTTTGTTGATTATCATTTCTTATTTAATTGGTTCTATTCCAACATCAGTATGGATTAGTAGGCGATTTTTTAATATTGACATAAGGGAGTATGGTAGTGGGAATGCTGGTGCAACCAATACTTTCAGGGTTTTGGGTAAAAAGTGGGGAAGCATCGTAATGACAGTTGATATTGTTAAAGGTGTAATAGGAACCAGCTTATGGGTATTAGTGCCTCAATATTTAAACATAACAACCGAAACAGATCAATTGCACCGCACTAATTTTATGATTGGCTTAGGCTTGGCTGCTGTGATTGGTCATGTATTTCCAATTTGGGCAAATTTCAAAGGAGGCAAAGGAGTTGCTACTTTATTTGGAATGGCTTTAGCAATTCAACCAGCAGTTGCTCTTTTATGTATTGCTGTATTTTTACTGGTTCTATATTTAACGCGTTTCGTATCGCTAAGTTCTATATTAGCTGGAGTTGCATTTATGGTTTTTATCCTTTTTGTTTATAACGCTCATGAACCATTTTATCGTGCTTTTGCTATTATTGTTGCATTAATGGTTGTACTTACACATCAAAAAAATATTAGTAGAATTTTAAATGGAACCGAAAGCAAAGTTCCAATTCTTAAACACCGAGATAGACGCAAGAGAAGAAGGGAATTATAAAATTTCTACAGATCACTGTTTAAGAACTTTAAAAACAATTCCAACGCTTTCTTTTTTGGCTCATCAAATTGGTATGAAATATTTTCTGTAAAATATTTTTTCATATCATAAAATTCAATGTTCAATTCGCTAACAACTGTGTTAATATTTTCTAATCCATCTTTATTCGCTGTATTAAATTGAGCAATAAAATCTTCATCAAATGGTTTATTAGCAACCCAAGTTGCAAAAACAAAAGGCAAGCCTGTTAAAGATTTCCAGGCATTGGCCAAATCATAATTATAATTATAATTGTTTCTGTGCTGCAACGCCCTATCACCAATAATTACACCTGCTGTAGTGCCATTAATTTCATCAATATAATTTTCAGAAGCATTAATAAACTTTACCTGTTTTTTCCAATAATGTTTTAATAAAACCTTTGTAAGTGCTACCGATGTTCTACTTTGATAATCCAACAAAACAGTTTCTATTTCATTGATGGGTACATTACTAAAAAGGGAAACACTTGCAACATCATTATTTGCACCAATGCAATAATCACTAATTAAATAATAGTTCTTCATATTTGTTAAAACCGCCACAGGAACTAATCCAATATCAATCTCCTTATCTAAAAGCATTTGTGCAATTTTTGATGGATATGCTTCAATCAATTCAATATCTTTAATAATTGGGCTACGTTTGATGCCATATAAAAGAGGTTTTGTGTTTAAATAGCTTACTGCTCCTATTTTAATCTTGTTCAATTCTATTAAGTTTGCAGCAAATAAAAACAAAGCCACAGATTCACAGATTATTTTTTTAGAAATATGTTTTACATGAATTTGAGATACTGTTGCTATACATTTAAACTATGGAATTGAATTCACTCACAGCCATCTCACCTATTGATGGACGCTATAGAAAACAACTAGCTTTTTTAGATGAATATTTCTCTGAGTTTGCATTAATGAAATATCGTGTAAGGATTGAAGTACTGTACTTTTTGTTTTTATCTAGAAAAAAGTTTTTTCCATTAAATAATAAAATAAAAATCGAACTACAGAAATTATTGAATGATTTTAGTTTAGGTGATGCACAACAAATTAAACAAACGGAAATTACCACCAATCATGATGTTAAAGCTGTTGAGTATTTTATAAAAGATTTTTTAAAAAAACATAATGAGACTAAGAGTATTGAATGGGTGCACTTTGGTTTAACGTCTCAGGATATAAATAACACAGCTATTCCACAATCGATCAAACATTTTTTTGAGTATGAATATTTACCGAGTATTTTAAATCTGCAAAATCAAATTACAAATTTTGCGAAACAACATAAAAATATCAGCCTGCTTGCCAGAACCCATGGCCAACCTGCATCTCCAACAAAATTAGGAAAGGAGATAATGGTTTTCGTAGAACGCTTGCAAAATCAAATACACCTTTTAGTTCACATTCCTTTTACTGCAAAATTTGGTGGAGCAACTGGCAATTTTAATGCACACCATGTTGCCTTCCCCTCTAAAAAATGGATTCTGCTTGCAAATGAATTTGTAGAAAAAGATTTAGATTTACAACGCCAGCAGTTTACCACTCAAATTGAGCATTATGATAATCTAGCTGCTCAATGTCAGGCTGTAAGCCGTATAAATACGATATTAATAGATTTATGCAGAGATATTTGGCAATATATAAGTCAAGATTATTTTAAACAAAAGACTAAAGCTGGTGAAGTGGGTTCCTCTGCAATGCCACATAAAGTAAATCCTATAGATTTTGAAAATGCAGAAGGTAATCTAGGAATGGCAAATGCAATTTTTGAGCATCTCGCAGCAAAGCTGCCCATCTCACGTTTACAAAGAGACTTAACAGATAGTACTGTATTGAGAAATATTGGTGTACCATTTTCTCATACCATACTAGCTATATTTTCTATTCAAAAAGGACTTAGTAAATTGGTCGTGAACGAAGCTAAAATTAACGAAGACTTAAATAATAATTGGGCCATTGTTGCAGAAGCTATACAAACAATTTTACGTAGAGAAAATTATCCTAATCCTTATGAGGCATTAAAAGACTTAACACGTGGTAGTGCACAAATAGATAAAGCCTCGATGCATAAATTTATTGATGGATTAAAAGTTAGTGCTACTTTAAAAAAAGAATTAAAGGCTGTTACTCCATTTAATTATACCGGAGTGAATACTAATTTTTAAAAAATATAATTAATTCTGAAACAGGGTTTTTACCTCAGATGAAGAAATGGCTCTGTTAAATATGTAAACGTCATCAATCTTGCCTTTAAACAAACCACCATTAGTATCATATCCACCTATTACAGTCCAAAAACTAGCTGTAGGATAACCTATGCTGTTTGATGGAAATGGTGTAGTATTTTGAATGATAAGCTCTCCATTAACATACAAACACATAATAGAGTGTACATGATCGAAAGTGCCTACAATATGCATCCAGGTTTTTGAAAAATACAAACCACCAGGTTCAACTATTTCGTTAAACGTATTTCCAAAGTCTCCAACATCTTTTCTTACTGCTAGGTTTGTACTTCCTGAACCGTTTGATTTAAAATATAAAACATATGGATCTTTTCCTTGGTCGGCATTACCATGCCAGATAATACCTCTTGAATCAGTTGGGTAAAAATCAGGTCTAATCCAAGCTGCTATTGTAAAACTATTCTTTAAATCGGTTGATGGTGAATTAGCAATTTGCATATAACTACTATAACCATTGAAGTAATATGCATTATTTTGGATTCCAAATCTATCGGTAGTTGGGGTACATCCACCAGGAGGAACTTGTGGCGTATTATTGTAAGGGGTACTGTCTAAATAGTTTCCATTGAAAAGTAATTTTACAACAAGACCTGTTGTATCGACTTTGTTGGCATAAACTATGTTTGTAACTGTTTCTTTTTTACAACCTACAAGGCTGGCTAACATTAGCAAGCCAGCCAATGCGGGTACTGTTCTTCTCATCTTCATTGGGGTAACGGTATTCTTTATAATAAGAACGATGCAATTTATTGGCTTATTGGTTTACCCTTCAATATGTGAAAAAGTGGCTGATTATATTGCTGTTATGCACAAGTGTGATTAAGAAATTGCTAATTGAACTTATTTAATAATAATTATGCCCTCATTAAATTGTACATCTCCTAGAAACCCCGTACACACACCTTTCACTGTTGTTTGACTACCTATTGCAAGTGGTGCAATGCTATCTTTTAAAACAAAGTAAACGCCGGCAGTGCTGTCTGCAGACATAAGCATAATAGATGTTTTCCCATTTTCAATTTTGGATTCTTTTACAGAACCTGTTACTTCAAGCATTTTACCATTGTATAAACTATCAGAATGTGCTTCATTGTTTTGATACGACTTTACAATTTCTATAGCGGTAATTGTTCCTCCTTTCTTAGTTGTAAAACTTCTATACCAATCAGTAGTAGGCAATTTAAATACAAATAGCCAAACACCTACAACACCTAAAATTGCTACAATCACTAAAAGTTTAAAAATATTTTTCTTGTTCATATTAAAATATTTAATGGCACAAAGTAACAGTTTTTGTTAGTTTATGGCTACTTTACATATTGCTGTATAGGCAATCTATTGGCTAAACTTTTTGCTAAAGTCATTTCATCTGCAAATTCCAATTCTCCACCAAATGCAATTCCACGGGCTATTGTGGTAACTTTACAAGATAGTCCTACTAATTTTTTTTGAATATAATAAATTGTAGTATCGCCTTGAATATTTGGATTTAAAGCAAAAACAAGTTCTTCTATTTCTTCGCTTTGAATTCTGTTCACTAAAGATTCAATTTGCAAATCGTTAGGACCGACCCCGTCTAGTGGAGAAATAATACCTCCTAAAACATGGTAAGTTCCATTAAACTGTTGTGTGTTTTCAATAGCAATAACATCTCTTATATTCTCTACCACACAAATCAATTTCTGATTACGCATACTATTAGCACAAATACTGCAAATATTTGCATCGCTGATATTATGGCATCTATTGCAAAACAAAATTTCTCTTCTCATTTTAGCAATGGTTTCACTAAAATATTCCACTTCACTAGTTTCTTGTTTTAGTAAATGCAATACTAATCTTAAAGCTGTTTTTTTGCCAATGCCTGGCAACTTAGAAAAACTATCTACAGCATTTTGTAAAAGAGATGAAGGCAATATCATTCAACAAAAATATGATTAAAGAATTGCTTTGGTAATTTGTGGAAATTTTTGCCAACTATATTTGTTCCATATTTTAATAA